>JBCCAW010000021.1:0-22040 GCA_039814655.1 Myxococcota bacterium
CACACCGGCGGCCTCGAGGGCTTCGATCTTGGCGGCGGCCGTTCCGCTGCCGCCGCTGATGATCGCACCGGCGTGACCCATGCGCTTACCGGGAGGCGCCGTCACACCGGCGATGAAGCCGGCGACGGGCTTGGTGAAGTTCTCTTTGATCCACGCGGCGGCCTGCTCTTCGGCGTTGCCACCGATTTCGCCGATGAGGATCACCCCGTGCGTGTCGTCGTCCGTTTGAAAGAGCTCGAGCACGTCGATGAAGCTCGTGCCGTTGATCGGGTCGCCGCCGATGCCCACGGCCGTGCTCTGGCCGATGCCGAGGGCCGTCAGCTGACCGACGGCCTCGTAGGTGAGCGTACCGGACTTGCTGACGACGCCGATGTTGCCCTTGAGGTGAATGTGGCCGGGCATGATGCCGATCTTGCAGCCCTTGCCGCTTTCGTCCTTGGGCGTGATGACACCCGGGCAGTTCGGGCCGATGACGCGCGTCTTGGCGCCGCTGTCGAGCACGCGGCGAACCTTGAGCATGTCCATCACGGGAATGCCCTCGGTGATGACCACCGCCAGGTCGAGTTCCGCGTCGACGGCTTCGAGAATCGCGTCTGCCGCAAAGGGCGGCGGCACAAAGATCACGGACGCATTCGCGCCGGTGGCTTCCTTCGCTTCGCGAACGGTGTTGTAGACGGTGCAGCTTCCTTCGCCGTCTGGGTTGTTCCAGGTTTCACCGCCGCGGCCCGGCGTGACGCCGGCGACGATGTTGGTGCCGTAGTTCATGCACTGGCCGGCGTGAAACGTACCGGCCGAACCGGTCAGGCCTTGGACGATGAGCTTCGTGTCGTTGTTGACGAGAATGGACATCAGGCGGCTCCTGCAAGTTCGACGATCTTCTTTGCGCCTTCGGCCATCGTGTCCGCGGGCGTGATGTTGAGGTCGCTCTCGGCAAGAAGCTTCTTGCCGAGCTCGACGTTCGTTCCGGCGAGGCGCACCACGAGGGGCACCTTGAGGCCGAGTTCCTTGGTGGCGGCAATGACGCCTTCGGCGATGATGTCGCACTTCATGATGCCGCCG
Organism: Myxococcota bacterium; assembly: GCA_039814655.1. Lineage (GTDB taxonomy): Bacteria > Myxococcota_A > Polyangia > Polyangiales > Houyiibacteriaceae > CALCTH01. Next base: position 1,060 of record JBCCAW010000021.1, read on the forward strand.
AAGATGTTCACGAAGATGCCCTTAACGCTCTCGCTTTGAAGGATGATTCGAAACGCCGTCGTGACCGCTTCCTTGGTGGCGCCGCCGCCCACGTCGAGAAAGTTGGCGGGCTGGCCGCCGAAGTGCTGAATCGTGTCCATCGTGGACATGGCCAGGCCCGCGCCGTTGACGAGGCAGCCGATATTGCCATCGAGCTGAATGAAGCTTAGACCGGCGTTGCTCGCTTCGATCTCCGTCTCAGCTTCTTCCGAAAGGTCGCGGAGCTCGGCCCATTCCTTGTGGCGGAAGCTGCCGTTGCCGTCGAAGTTCACCTTCGCGTCGAGGGCGATGACCTCCTCGTCCTTGGTGACGACGAGCGGGTTGATCTCCGCGATGGAGCAGTCCTCCTTCACGAAGAGCTCCGCGAGACCCGCGAGGAGCTTGCCGAAGCCCTTCATGGCCTTCTTCGAGAGGCCGAGGCCAAAGGCGATCTGCCGCATCTGATAGCCCTGGAGCCCCACGGCGGGGTCGATCCAGACCTTGAAGATCTTCTCCGGCGAGTGCTCGGCGACCTCCTCGATGTCGACGCCGCCTTCCGTCGAGGCCATGACCGCCACGCGCTTCCGCTCCCGGTCGATGACCAGGGCCAGGTACATCTCCTTGTCGATGGGCAGGCCCTGCTCGACGTAGAGGCGCTGCACGAGCTTGCCCTCCGGGCCCGTCTGATGCGTGACGAGCGTCTTGCCGAGGATCTCCTCCGCCGCCGCCTTGGCGGCCTCCGCGCCCTTCACGACCTTGACGCCGCCGGCCTTGCCGCGGCCGCCGGCGTGAATCTGGGCCTTCACGACGACCACGTCGTTGCCCGTGTCGGCGATGAGCTTCGTGGCGGCGTCGACGGCCTCGGTGACCGTGAAGGCCGGGATGCCCTGGGGCGTCGGGATGCCGTACTTCCGGTACAGCTCCTTCGCCTGATATTCGTGGATGTTCATCGGGGGGTCCCTCGTCGCTGGTAGGCCTCGGACTGACCGGGTGGCCTTCGGGGCCGCGCGGCACGCGCGGTGTAGGTCCTCGTTTGGGGGCCGGATACCACGGCACCAACGCCCCGGGAAGCCCGGCGGCGGACCCTCCCTAAGCACGGCCGCGACGCGCGCGTCGTGAAGGCACCTCTGCGTCACCGGCGCACCCTTGCGTTCGCCGGTCACTCCGCCACGCTCGGGGCGATGTACACGCGGGACGAGCTGCGCTGGAACGGCTGGGGGCTCCGCCGCCGGGGCTTCGACCTTCGCGGCCGGGATGCGGCGGTCTGGTCCTTCGTCGCCGAGACCCTGGGCCTCGACGCGCTGCCGGACACGCCGCCGAAGCGCCTGGCCGAGATCACGCTCCCGGAGCCGCGCCTCGACGCCACACTCCTGTCGCGGCTGCGCGCGGCCACCGCCGCCGAGCGTGTCCGCACGGACGACTACGAGCGGGCCTTTCACGCCCTCGGCAAGAGCTACCCGGATCTCGTACGGCTGCGCGCGGGAGATCTCTCGAGCGCTCCCGGCGCCGTCGTCTACCCGGAAGCGAGCAGCGAGGTACTCGCCGTGCTCCAGGCCTGCGCCGAAGCCCGCGTGGCCGTGGTGCCCTACGGCGGCGGCTCGAGCGTCGTCGGCGGGGTCGAAGGCCGCCCCGGCGAGGGGCAGCTCGGCTGCGTCAGCCTCGACCTGACCCGCATGAACCAGCTGCTCCAGCTCGACACGACGAGCCGCACGGCGACCTTCCAGGCGGGCGTGTACGGCCCGGATCTGGAACGCGCGCTCGGCAACCGCGGCCACACGCTCGGCCACTATCCCCAGAGCTTCGAGTTCTCGACGCTCGGCGGCTGGATCGCGGCCCGAGGAGCCGGGCAGCAGTCGAACCGCTACGGCGCCGCGGACCATTGGCTCGTGGCCGCGGAGCTCGTTGCGCCAACGGGCGCCTGGCGCACGCTCGCGGTGCCCCACTCGGCGGCGGGCCCCAACCTCAACGAGCTGGTGGCGGGCAGCGAAGGCACGCTCGGCGTGATCACCGAGGCCACGGTGCGCGTGCACGAGACGCCGGAGGCTCGGGACGTGCGCGCTTACCTCTTCCGAAGCTTCGCGGCCGGCGCCGCGGCCATCCGGCGCATCGTCCAGGCGGAGCTGCCCGTGGCCATGATGCGCCTGAGCGACGCCGACGAGTCCCAGTTCTTCGGGACCTTCCGGGCGCTTCTCGAGCCCCCGGGCGCGGCGCGCTCGGCGGCCGAGCGTGGCCTGGCCGTGGCGGGCTTCGGCGAGGGGCGCTGCGCGCTGCTCGTGGGCCTCGAGGGCGACGCGCCGAACGTGCGCCACGCCAAGCGCATGACGGCCTGGCTCTGCGCGCGGGAGGGAGGCTTGCCCGTGGGCACGGGACCCGGCGAGAGCTGGGAGACCCGGCGCTTCGCGACGCCCTACCTGCGCGACCCGCTCCTCGACCGCGGCGTGGGCATCGACACGCTCGAGACGGCGACCTCCTGGTCCAACCTCCCGCGGCTCTACGAGGCCGTACGCAGCGCGCTCCGAAGCGCGCTCGGGCCGCGCGCGGCCATCCTGGCGCACATCTCCCATTCGTACCCGGACGGGGCGAGCCTCTACTTTACCTTTCTCTTCGCCCAGGCGCGCGGCGAGGAGCTGGCGCAGTGGCAGCGAATCAAGGAGACCGCGAGCGCGGCCATCCTGGCGGCGGGCGGCACCATCAGCCACCACCACGGCGTCGGGCGCGACCACAAGCCCTTCTTCGACGAGGAGAAGGGTCCCTTGGCCGTCGCCATGCTCCGCGCCGCCAAGGGCTCCGTCGACCCGCAGCACGTGCTGAACCCCGGCAAGCTCCTCTGAGCGTAGCCGAGCGGCGCGCGTGGGAGCTGGCCCAGACCCGGCATTGACCCGCGGCGCGTTCGCGCGGACCTCCGCGCTCAGCTCGCGAGGATGCGACCGGCCATTGCGCGACCGCTTCGGAAGGCGTGCTCGAGCCGGTCCCCGAGGCACCAATCGCCGCAGACGCCGAGGCCTTGGTCCCCCTCGAAGAGGCAGGGTTCGCCGAGGGGCGTCGCCGTCTGCGCGTAGCGCCAGCGGTGCCCCATGCGCATCGCCGCGTCAGGGAGGGAAGTGCCGATCAGCGGCTCGGCGACCTCGGCGAAGCGCTGCAGGAGGTCGTCTGCGAGCTCCTCCTTTTCGAGCTCGAGGTGCGCGGCGCTGTAGGCCGCCGAAGCCTGGAGCGTCCACGCTTCGAGACCGCTCTCCGCCATGCCTGGCCGGCCGGGCTTGCTGCTCTCCCGCGCCATCCAGGCGAGCGGCGCGTCCCCGCCGGCGCGCGCCGCGTCGAAGGGCAGCGCGACGGTGCCCGCGAAGGCGACCATGGCCGTGAGGCTCGGCGCGACCTCGACGCCCGCCAGCCGCTTGGCGAGGCCCGGCTCCAGGTCGCGAAGCAGCGGCACCGCCTGCGCGACGGGAATCGCCAGCACGAGCCGATCGAAGGCGCCGAGCTCCTCCCCGGGCTTCCCATCCACGGCGACCTGCCAGCCGCGCGCGTCGCGGCGAAGCTCGGTCACGCGAAGGCCCTGGCGCAGGGTCACGTCGTCCGCGAGGTGCCGGGCCAGCGCGTTCATGTCCGGGACGCCGACCCAGGCGTCCCGCTCCTCGCGTCGCAGGGGCCCCTCTGCGCCCAGCCGAGCGAAGCGCGCCTCCCAGGGCGCGAGCAGCCCGCGCTGCTGCCAGGCCCGGGCGTAGCGCGCGAGCTGCGCATCCTCGGTCCGGAGCAGCTGCGCGCCGTGGTCGAAGGACCAGCCCTCGCCGCGCCGCGCACTGCAGCGTCCACCGGGGTGGCGCCGGCCCTTGTCGACCACGGTCACCTCGAAGCCGTGGTCCGCGAGCGTGCGCGCGCAGCTCAGGCCGGCGAAGCCCGCGCCGACGACGAGCGTCCTCGGAGGCGAGGGATGCGCCGGTCGCCGCACCCGGCGCGCGTAGCCGTCGACGTCGAGGCGCCGCGCATGCACGTCCGTGCGCCGCCCACGCACCTGCCCGAGCACGGGGCTCGGGCCCTTGGGCGAGTCGAAGAGCCCGAGGCACCAGAGCAGCCCGCCGTAGGAGCTCGGGTCGCGACCGTCGAGGGCGAAGCGATGGTTGAGGTCGATGAGCCGGGCCATCGCCTCGCGCGGGCTTTGGGTCCAGAGCGGCACGGCCTTGCCCCAGGTCATGCGCACGTTGTTGTGCAGCTCGCCGTTCCGGAGAAGAGAGGCCTGGCAGGCGTCCCAGAGCGCGTCCCCAGTGCGTCCCCGCTCGAGCGTCTCCTCGTCGAGCACGTCGCGTTCGTCGCCGAGCGCATCGGCGAGCGTCTCCTGGGCCCAGGCGGGAATCGCCTCCTCGTAGCTCTCCGGGTCCGGCGTGTGAAAGCACCAATGGTAGGCCAGCTCGCGCCAGACGAGCAGCTCGTCCAGGTACTTCTCGGCGCCGTCCGATCCCTCGGCGAAGGCCTCCCGGGCGAGGCGCATCGGGCTGACCATGCCGTAGTGCAGATACGCGCTCATGCGGCTTACCCCGTCGCGGAGCGGGTCGTTCCGGCGTCGCCCGTAGCTGCGGAGTCCGCCGGTCTCCAGGAAGGCGTTCCAGCGCGCGTAGCCGGCGCGGCTCCCGCCCGGCGTATGAAAGACCGGACCCACGCCGTGGTCGATGTCGCAGCCGGCGACGAGCGCGGGAAGGTCCTCGAAGTCGGCGTCCGTGAGCGGCGCGAAGGGGAGCGTGTCGGGCACGAAGGGCGCGCCGCGCGCCACGACGTCTTCCCAAGGCGCGCCGAGGAAGCGCTTTCGCAGCTTCTTGGTCTTGTTTTTGAAGCGGAAGGCCCGCTCCGGCGCGCGCCCCGTGAGCGGCATGGGCACGACACAGCTCGTGTCCACGGAGAGCACCGGGGCGACGCGGGCGAGGGCACGGGTCCAGCCCGTGAGCGGCGGCACGGGCATGAGCTCCGTGACGACGAGGCCGGCGGCCTCCGCGAGGGTCTTCAAGACCGGGCCCCGATGGCCCGGACGCTCGAGGTGAAAGGCGTAGCCGACGCCGCGGGCGCGCATGGCCTCGCGCAGCTCCCGGGCTCCCTCGAGCATGAAGGTGTGGTGCCGGTCCGACGCGTAGGGGTAGGCCTCCGAGAGCGCGTGGAACACGAACACGGGGACGCCCCAGGCGTCGCCCAGCGTGAGGGCCACGTCGAGGGCCGGGTTCTCCTCCGCGCGGACCGCCGTGCGAAGCCAGTAGACGATGAAGCGCGGCGGGCGCTCGGGCTTCCGGAGCCAGTGGCAGCGCGCGTCGAGGTGGGGCGGGAGGGCGCCGAAGTCCATGGCTGGTGGCCCTGGGGGTGGCCAACGGCGCCGGCCAGCCCCGGATCCACTCGCCGAGCCGCCGTCAGTCGCAGGCCGGGTCCCGGGAGCACACGGCGTCGACGCCGTCCCGGCCGGCGCTCACGCTGCCGTCGGCGAGCTGCACGAGCCAGTGAAAGACCGCGTCCTGACGGGCCTCGGGGAAGGTCTCGTAGCGCAGGAAGCCGTCGATGGCGCGGAGGCAGACCTCGCCTTCGCAGCGCTCGGCCTCGAGGTCCGCGATACCGACGGGGAAGGCGCCGCCCTCGGAGAAGAGCACATCGGGATGTTCGAGGCGGAGCGCGCCTTCGTCCACGCCGCAGCTCGCGGCGATGCGCAGGTCGACGCGGTCCTCGCCGGCCTCGCCGCAGGTCGACGTGAACGCGCTCGCGCCGGGATCGTCGCAGGCCTCGAAGCAACCGGGCGCGGCGTCGAGGCCCCCGCCGACCATCACCCCATCGAGGCGCGTGAGGTTGAGCTCGAGGCGCGGCGACTCGCCGAAGGCACGGCGAAGCTGGAGGCTGCCGCCGAGCACGCGCTCGCAGCTCCCGTTCGCGCAGAAGCGTGCGCGCAGCGTGCGCGCATCGACGGCGTAGCGGACGTTGTCGAGGGCGCCGAGCGGTTCGAGCTCGTAGTAGGTCTCCGGCGTCTCACCGCAGGCGAAGTCCTGGTCGGCCACGACGAAGCGCAGCTGCGCCTCCCCGCAGGGCGGCTGCACGAGCCTGGCGACCACGGGTACGAAGGGCGCGCTCGCGTCCGGCGGCGTGCCGGCGCCCATCTCACACATGAAGCAGGGGCCGTCGGGACCGAAGTCCTCGGGCGGGTCGGCGGGGCTCCCGCAGGCCGCGACGCCGAGGAGCGCGAGGGCGATCGCACGCATGTTCCCGGTTTAGCCGAAGGCCCCGGGTCGCGCTCGCGCCGGCGGAGGGACGTCTACCCGGCGAGCGCTGTGGCGTCTCTCATCCAGCGCAGGTAGGCGGCGCCGCCCTCGGCGACGGGAAGCACCAGGAACTCGGGGACGTCGTAGGGATGCGCGGCTTCGTAGGCCGCGCGAAGCGCTGGCAGACGCGCGCGGACGGTCTTGATGAGGAGCTGAACCTCCCGGGCGGTCTCCACCTCGCCCTCCCAGCGGTAGACCGAGTGGAGGCCCGGGAGGCACCCCACGCAGGCCGCGAGGCGCGCCTCGACGAGGTCCCGCGCGAGGCGCTGGGCCAGGACCTCGTCCGGCGCCGTGGCGAGGATCACGAGTGCATCGGCGTCCGTGGGGCTCATAGGCCCAGGATCACCGGCTCGGCGCCGACGCGCACGAGAACCGCCGCGCCCCGGCGCCAGCCGCGCACCACGGCGTCGAGGGCCCGCTCCTGGCCCGGCTGCGGCGGCACGCGCACGAGCAGGTCCGAGGGCGAGAAGACCACGGGCACGCGGCCCGGCAGCGAGGCAAGCGGCCGCACGCGCGCCGCGTCGAAGCGGAAGTAGCTCTCCGGCTGCGCGCCCGGCGCGAGCTGTGGGCGCCGGGAACCGCGGTTGCCCAAGAGCTGCCGGATGCGCGCCTCGCGAGGCAGCGTGGGCGAGCTCAAGCGCGGGGTGACGCGCGCCAGGCGCTCGGCGAGCAAGGCGCGCAAGCGGCTCCGGTCCCGGTCGCGGACGGCCTCGAAGAGCCGGCGTATGAGTCCCAGGGCCTGCGCCCGGCCGCCGCTGAGCGCGAGGCCCACGGCGCCCCCGCTCTCGGCCTCGGTCCGCGGCGGCGGCGCGTAGGGCACGGGATCCGAGCCCGTGTCCGGCAAGGCCGGCGGAGCCGGCGCGCGAGGCCCCGCGCAGGCGAGCAACGACGCCAGCGCGGTCGTGACGACCCCGAGCCTCACGCGGCGTGAACGCTGGTCGTCAGGTTGCGGTCGACCTCGAGGATGGCGCCTTCCGGCAGCGCGGACCATCCGGCTGCGTCCGCCGGGCCGCTCGCGACCATGACGTAGCGGAGCGTCTGCGCCGCGCTCGGTGCGGACTTCAAGTCCGCCGGCGGGTCGAAGAGGCCCCGGCGCTCGATCCAGCTCATGGGTGCACCGCGGCGCAGCGCGAAGAAGTGCCGACCGTTCGTGAGCATCAAGTTGAGCACCGCGGCCGGGCCCTGGACCTCGGCCACGAGCCGGTCCACCAGCGCGACTCCGCTCCGGAGTGCGCCGACCACCGCCGAGGGCTCGACGTCACCTCTCCCGAGCTGGCCCGTGTCGTGGAGGAAGCTGAGGAGCGTGTGGAAGAGAAGCTCGCTGTCCGTCTTGCCCCGCACGTTGCGCAGCAGGAAGTCCGGCAGCGCACCGGCCAGCGTGTCCCGAAGGGCTTCGAAGCGCTCGATGGTGCCCGTATGCGCGAAGAGCCAGCGGCGCAGACGAAAGGGATGCGTGTCGTGGGTCGTGAAGTCGCCGACGGTGGGCTGGCGCAGGTGAAGCATGGCGCAGTCCGTACGAACATCGCCGGCCACGGCCTCCCAGTCCACGGGCGCTTCCGCCGGCGTGCCCGGCATCCGCGGGCGCTTCTTATGCAGCACCTCGCCGTTCTGGTAGAAGCCGACGCCCCAGCCGGTGGGGCCCTGCGCCACGGGGGCCGCGATGGCATCGCGCTCCTGATGCAGAGCGGCCCCGAGCCGGTCGTCTCGATTGGCCACGTATCCCACGAGTCTGCTCATCTGCTTTCTCTCTCTGCGCGCCTCGGGCACGCGAGGTCAACGCTCGGCTGCGCCCCGCCATTGCCGAAGGCGGCTTCGAGCCCGAGGGACCGGGCGCGGCGGTGCCGAGGCTCAGCCGCGCGAGCCCGCCGTCGACGGAGGATCTCGGTCCTCCGGAGGACTCCCGGCCGGGGGATGGGCTTTCAAAAGCGCAGCGGTGTTGCGGCGAGCACGTCGATGCCCCTCCGCCACCATCGCCCGCCAGGCCAGGAGGCTCCCGCCCGCCACCGAGGCGACGAGGACCAGAGCCTCGAGGTCGATGAGATCGTAGGGCATGCGAACTCCCAGGACACGGGCCGAGCGTAGCCGCGGCAAGCGGAGGGCGCATGTCCTCGCTCAGGGGTGTCGCCGCAAGCCACAGGAGCGAACGGTCCGTTCCCGTGTGCGGTCCCCTCAAATGCCCGCCCGGCACCGCCGTACCGCCGGCTAAGCCAGGATCGCCGCGTGGCGCGTCGGGTCCGCCGGCGACCGGGACTCCCCATGCCCACAGCGGAACGCAGCCAGCCGAGCCCGATTCTGGTCCCCGAGCGGCCTACGCCGATGACGCATTTGCGAAGCACGGTCATCGTCAACTCCATGCGCATCGTCCGGGAACGAGGCCTTGGCGCGCAGTACTGGGAAGCCCTCGGACCCGAGTCCGAGGAGTTCTTTCGCGGGCTGGTCGCCCAGGGGTGGGTCGGCGTGGGTCGGGCCGTGGAGCACTACGTAGTGCTCGACACGCTCGTCCCGAACCCGCTGGACCACTTCGCCATCGGAAGGCAAGCCGCCGAGAAGCTCCAGGCGCTCTACATCCGGACCGTGAGCACGCTGCTCCGGGCGAGCGGCGCGCTGACCGTGGAGCGTATCCTGGGTCGCCTGCGCGGCGCCTTCGACCGGATGATGAAGGGCGGCACGGTCACCGTGCATCAGACCGGCCTCAAGGACGCCGAGATCCTCCTCGCGGACATGCCCTTGCTCGACGTGGCCTACTTCCGGAACAACCTCGTGTCCTGGCTGAGCGCCATCTGCAGCCTGGCCGCGACGACGGCTCGAACGCGCGTGGTGCGCTGTCCAGCGCCCGGGAGCACGCTCTACCGCGTCGCCTGGGTCTGAGCCGCGCCGGCGACGCTGCGTTATGTTCCGGCGGCGAGGGGTCCTCGGTCGTCGCTTCGCCTGCCGCACGTGAACGCTCTCCACCTTCGAACGCCGGCGCTTCGACACTCGTCACCAGGACGCGAAGGCCGCCGCCGCGCGAAGTGGCCCGGCCCGGGGGCGCGCGTCCTCCTCGCGACCTGGGCGCTGGTCGCGCCCCTGAGCGTCGCGGAGGCGGCCCCCCTCCCCCTCCGCTATCGCGTCGACGCCACGCTGCACGCAGGCCGGGACGCGCGCGTCGAGGCCCACCTCGACGTCCGGGTACGCGTGGATGCGGGCGCGGAGTCGCTCCGGCTCTGGGTCGGCTCGGACCGGCTCGCCGTCGTCCCGGCCGCGCTCGATGAGCAGTCCGGCCGCTGGATCTTCCCGCGCGAGGCCGACCTCACGGTGCCGCGGGTCGCCGACGTGCAGGTGGACGGCGAGGCCGCGGAGACGCGCTGGGAGCGGCACCCGGTGGGGTCGGCACGCGGGCGCGACACCGCCGGCGCGGACCTGCACGTGGCGCTCCGGCCCGGGCCCGCGCGCGTCGTCACGCTCACGCTCCGCTTTCGTCAGCAGATCCCCGAGCGCTTCGGGCGCCTCGGCCGCGTCGGCGACCGCATCTCCCTCACGGCGCCCTGGTACCCGCTCGTGGTCGCCGAGGACAGCTACCGCCTCGGCGCCGTGCACGACGTGCGCATGGCGCTCGTGGGCCGCGGCGAGCTTCGCGTTCCCGGGGCCTCGGCCCGCGCCGGAGCGCCGCTGCGCGTGCGGCGCCGGGTCCCCTTCGTCCCGGTCTTCGCCGCGCGCAGGTTTCACCGGCGCGTCGAGCGCGTGGATGGGGTGCCGCTGCTCGTGCTCTCCCCCCGGCGCTTGCCCCATCGGCCCGCGCCGGACGCCGAGGGCGTCGCGAGGCTGCGGGACCTCTCGGCCAAGGACCGAAGCGCTCGTGTCCGGCGCCTCGGCGAAGAGGCGGCTACGACGCTGCGCTCCCTCGCCGGCGAGGTCGCCGGCTCCCTGCCCGCGGAGCCGGCGCCGACGGAGGTGTGGTTCGTCCCCTCGCGCACGGAGCTCGCGGGCAACGCGCCGCAGGCCGTCTTGCTCTCGGACCGGCTCTACGAGGTCACGCCGCTCCCGCCGGTGCTCGCCTTTCACGACCGAGCCGTGCTGCGCGCGCTCTTCACGCGATGGGTCGAGGCCGCGGTGGCGAGGTCCGAGCCCCCGGGGGACCGGGACTGGGCCCTCGACCTGCGCGCCGTACTGCTCGCGGACCTGGATCTTCGCCGGCGCGCCTCACGCGTTCGCACGGCCCGGGAGCTGCTGGGCTGGGCCGGCTTCAACCCGGTGATCGATCAGCTGCTCTACGCGCCGCAGGTCGCGTTCGTGGACACCTATTTCGGCGCCGTGAGCGAGCCGGACCCCTACCGGGAAGCCCCGGACCGGGCGCGCCGGCCCCGGGCCCGCGGCCGGCGCGTGTTGGAGAGCGCACGCGACGCGCTGCCCGAGGCGGCCTTCGAGGCGTGGACGCGCGCCGTCCTCGCCCTGGAGCCGGCCCGAGCGGCGCTCGAGGCCGCGTCGCCGGAGCGCGCGTCAAGGCTCGACGGTTGGCTCGCGGGTCCCGGTCGCGCCGTGAACTACCGGCTCGTCTCCGCCGAGAGCACGGCCGTGGCCGGCGGCTACGTGCACCGCATCGTCGTCGCGCGGGACGTCGTCGTGCTGGACCCGGAGACCGCGGACCTCCCGGGCGCCGAAGCGCTGGACGTCGAGGTCCGGGATGCCGACGGCAACGTCCTTCGCGGCGTGTGGGATGGCGAAGGCGAACGCGGCGAGGCCCGGCTCCGAAGCGCCGCACCGCTGCGCCTCGTACGGCTGGACCCGAGCGCGCGCCGGGCGCAGGACGCGACGGCCACGGACGGTCATCCTCGCGCCGACGACGGAAACCGCTGGCCACTCCGGCCGCCGATCCTCGAGCAGATCGACGTTTCCTACAACGCCACGGCGCGGCAGGTGGTGTTCGTCGCGGACGCCGCGCTCCGCCGCCAATACGACCTGCGCAACACGGTCACGCTCCGGGCCACGGGCAACGTCCGCGGGACCGGCGGGTCCCTGGGCTACGTCCGTGGCCTCGGGCGCCGCCGCGACACCAATCGGCGCCGCATCGGCGTCGGTGGCTCCCTGAGCGCCACGTCGCTCAACGCGGGCTTCGCCGGCGGCGACAACGCGGACGTGGGGGGCGCGCGGCTCGGCGCCGGGGTCAGCGCAGGCTACGGAAACCAGCGCTACTTCCTGGACCCGCGGCAGGGTTGGCGCCTCGGCGGAAGCCTCGGAACGGCCGTGGTGCTGCGCGACGACGACACACGCAGCTGGACCCTCTCGGCCAACGTGCGCGGTAACGTGACGGTCCCTACGGGGCTCCGCGGCGCGCTCGTCGTAGCCTATGGCGGCACCTGGATCTTCGGGGACCCCACGGCCAACGAGCGGGCCGGTGTGGGCGGGCGCTTTTTGCTGCGTGGCTACGAAGCCAACGAGGCCCTCGGCCGCGGCCGCGCCTTCCTTGTCGTGGAGCAGCGCTTCACGCCTACGCTCTTCAGTGACCTGCATCTCGGCATCTTCGAGCTGGCCTACGTCCGGGAGATCCAGCTGGCGGCCTTCGCCGGGCTGGCCGGGTTGGCGGACGCCTTCGGCGTGGATCCCGACGACGACGGGAACCTGGTCTTCGTCCGCGAGGGCCGGGTGCTCGCGGCGGAGATCGGCTTCGGCGTGCGCGTACACTTCGAGTACCTCGGCATTCAACCGGCGGTGCTCGTCGTCGACGTGGCCGCGCCGCTCCTCCGGGAAGACGACGACCGCCAGCGTCGCGGTCCCGTGTCCGTGCTCCTCGCCTTCGAGCAGTTCTTTTAGCGAGGGCGGCGAGCCCGCCCGCTACTCGCTGCGGCCACGCGGGTGGTGCCGCTCGAGCACGGACGCGAGGCGCTCACCGCCGACGTGCGTGTAGAGCTGCGTCGTGGCGACGTCGGCGTGGCCGAGCATGCTCTGCACCGCGCGGAGGTCCGCGCCGCCGAGGAGCAGGTGCGTCGCGAAGGAGTGGCGGAGCTGATGCGGAGTGACGTTCTTCGTGATGCCCGCCGCGGCCGCATAGCGCTTCACCCCCAGCCAGAAGCTCTGGCGCGTGAGGCGCCGGCGCCGCCGGGAGAGGAACACCGCTCGCTCGCTCGCCTCGGCCCAGGCCGGGCGCACGTCCCGCAGGTAGACCTCGAGCACCTCGCCCGCGTGATTACCGAGCGGCGCGAGGCGCTGCTTGGCGCCCTTTCCGCGCACGCGAAGAAAACTTGCCTCGAGGTTCACGTCGCCGAGGTCGAGCCCCACGAGCTCGCTGACCCGGAGCCCGGCCGCGTACATCATCGTGAGCATCGCCCGGTCGCGCCGGGCCTCCGGCGCGTCACCGGCGGGCGCGGCAAGCAGCCTTTTCACCTCCTCACGGCTGAGCACGCCCGGCAGGCGGCGCCCGAGCTTCGGCGCGTCGAGCAGCTCCGTGGGGTCGGCGCCGAGCACGCGCTCGCGGCATAGATGCCGGTAGAGCCCGCGCACGGAGCTCAGGAGCCGGGCCTGGCTCCTTGCGGCGCTCCCCTCGCGCGAGCGCGTCACGAGAAAGGTCAGCACGGTCTCGCCGCGCACGCTCTCCACGGTCTCGCCGGCCTCCTCGAGGTACGCGAGCCACGCTCCGAGGTCGCCGGCGTAGGCCTCGAGCGTGTTCATGGCGAGCCCCCGCTCGAGCCGGAGGTGGTCGAGGTAACCGTCGACCAGCGAACTCGAGCGCGCGTCCACGAGGCCACCGTAGCAACTGTCCCCGGCGGCACGCGTGAAAGCGGCGAGGCCGGGACGGGGACCGGCGACGCGCCTCCCTGGGGCATCGCGGCGTGGTACAGCCCCGGCCAGTGCGCCGCATCTTCTTGGTCCCGGGCTTCTTCGGCTTCGACAACCTCGGGGACTTCCCGTACTTCAGCGGCACCCCGGCGCTCCTCGAGGAGGAGCTCGCGCGGCATGGAAAACCCGCGGAGGTCACGCCGCTCTCGACGCTCCCCACGGCCTCCATCCGGGCGCGCGCGGGCTTCCTGGCCAAGGCGCTGAGCGAACGGACGGCGGCCACGGACGAGGTGCACCTGGTCGGGCATTCCACCGGGGGCCTCGACGCCCGCTTCCTCGTCTCCGCGCCCACGGCGGAGCTGGCCGCGGTGGCGCGCCGGGTGCGCTCCGTCGTGACCGTGGCCGCGCCCCATCGAGGAGCGCCCGCCGCCGCTCGCTTCACGGGCCTCATGGGGCAGCGCCTGCTGCGCGTGCTCTCGCTCAGCACCATCCACGCCGTTCGCCTCGGCGGCATCCCTCTTCCGGCGCTGATCTTCCTCGCGAACGCCCTGCGCGGGGGCCCGGGGGAGAGCGTGAGCGAGAGCGTGGTGGGCCAGGTCTTCCGCCTCGTGCTCAGTGACTTCGGCCGCGCCCGACGGCGGGAGATCGAGGCGTACTTCGAGGAGGCACAGCGGGACCAGACGCTGCTTCTCCAGCTCACGCCCGAGGCCATGGACCTCTTCGACGCGCTGGCTACGCCCCGGCCCGGCATGCGCTTCGGATCCGTGGTCACCAAGGCGCCGGCGCCGGGACTTCGGCGTCAGCTCGCGGTGGGGCTCCGTCCCGCCCGGCAGGCGGGCTATGGGCTCTACCGCGGGCTGCACCGGTCCGCGCGCCTCGCCGCGGGCTCGCGCATCTCTCTGACGCGGCAGCAGCGGGACGCGCTCGAGCGCGCCTACGGCGCCCTACCCGGCCTCGATGACAGCGATGGCATCGTGCCGACGCTCTCCCAGCCCTGGGGCGAGGTGATTCATGCCGTGCAGGCCGACCACCTCGACGTGATGGGGCATTTCCGCGGCGGCGACGACGCCCCGGAGCACGTCGACTGGCTCCGCACGGGGTCGGACTTCGGCATGCGCCACTACCGGCGCTTCGTCGCCGCCATGGCCACGTTCCTGGCCGACGCGCCGAAGCGCCGGGGGCGCTAGCGTTCGGCCGCGCCTCGACGCCCGGTCACTGGCCCGCGGGCGCCGCGCGCACCGTGAGCGTGTAGGCGCCGCCTTGGTTCGCCTCGTAGCTGTTGGCCCACACCACGTAGGTGCCCGAGGCCGGCGCAACGACGGTGACCTGCGAGTTGGTGTTGCCCTCGACGGCGTCGTCGTTTTCCTGCAGCCACTCGGTGTCGTTCACCCCCTGACGGCGCAGCTGGAGGTACGTGTCGAACTTGTCCGAGGTCATCTGAACCGTGATGGGCCAGCCCTCCTCGGCCTCGAAGGTGTACTCGTCGTACCAGGACTGGTCCCGGGGATGCTGCGTATCACCCTGCGCGAGCTCGCCCTGGTGGGTCTGGTTTACGGGCTCGGCGCTCGAGCACGCGGCGAGCGCGCAGACGAGCAGCGGGAGGAGGATCAGGGTGCGGGTCATCGGCTTCTTGGCTTTCCGTTCGGGTCTCGCTCAGGGCCGGCGCTCAGGCCTGACCCACCGTATGTACGTTGGGCGCCGCGTCGAACACCCCTCGGCGCTTTGCCGAAGCGAGGACGCGCAGGCCCTCGCGGTAGCCACGGCGTACGAGGCGCCGCCCCTCACGCAGCGATGTGAAGCGAAAGCGCCCGAGGTCCGGGCTCACGTTCAGCACCTGCACGTGGGGATGGAGCTGGTGCACGAGATCGATGCCCCGGCGCTCCTTCTCGCTGAGCACCACGTTCAGCGCCTGCCGGCCGATGGCGAAGGCGCCGCGCTTCGCCAGCGTTCCTTCCTCCGGTGTCGGCATATGCGGCCGATAGACGTTGGAGACGATGAGCACGTCCGCGCGCGCCTCGAGGGCCAGGTCGAGGCTCAGCGTGCGGACGATCTCCCCGTCCACGTAGTAGCGGCCGTCGATGCGATGGGGCCGGTAGAGCATGGGAATGCAGCAGGACGCCGCGACGGCCTCGCTGATGGGCACGTCGTCTCGGTGACCGGGCCCGAAGACCGCGCGGCCCCGGCCGTCCACGTCCGCGGCCGTGACGAGGAGCGTTCGGTCGAGCTCGCGAAAGTCGTTCATGGGGAGCCGCTCGCGCAGCACGCCCTCGAAGCGGTCGATGCTCAAGAGGCCACTGCAGAGCCAGCCCGGGCTCCGGAGCTGCCGTCGCGAGGGCGCGCCGAAGAAGGTGCGGAGAGGGGAAGGGAGCGCGTCGGCGTTTCGCGGCCCGCCGCGCGCCCAGCCATCCAGGGCTTCCGTGCCGAGTCCCGAGGCGACGAAGGCCGCGGCCACGGCCCCGGCGCTCGTCCCGACGTACACGTGGGGGACGTGCGCGAGCTCCTCCATGGCCCGGAGCACGCCGAGATGGGCGAGGCCCTTGCTGCCTCCTCCCGACGCCACGAACGCCACACGCGGTCGACCCATCTAGACGTCCTCGGCAGCGGTGACGAACGTCTCGATGATCCTTCGGCCCAAGGTCACGCGCCCCTCCTCGCCGACGGCGCGCATCGACGCATCATGTCCGGCGGCACGCCGAACCGAAATCCTCGCTGAACGCTCGCGCCTTCTGTCTCGGACACTCGCTCCTCCCGCGCCGTACCGCGCGTCCCCGGCATGGGACCCTGGCGCCCGCGCCGCGTCAAGCGCGCCGGCTCGCCCCTCCGTGGCGCATGAGACCGGGAGGGAGCCAACCTCAGCCGCGGTCGCGCTGGTTGCCTCGGAGCGCCCGGAGCGTGAGCTCCCTGAGCTTCGGCCGCGCGTCGCGGGAAACGGCCGAGCGAGGCCAGCGGCGAATCAGCTCGCGGAGCGCGTCCCGCGCCGTGTCGATGTCGTCGAGCTCTTCGGCGCAGAGCGCGAGCAACCAGGTCGCGTCGTCCTGCAGGTCCGGGTCGATGGTCTGCTCCACGACGAGGCGCGTGTACACCATGGCTTCGCTCTGGCGGCCCAGCTTCCGAAGGGCCCGCGCCAGCTGGTACTGCACGGACGGAATGTGCGCCGCCTCGTCCTTGAGCCGGATGGCCGTCTGGAACTTCTCCGCGGCCTCCGCGTAGCGCTCCGTGCGCATCAGCTCCAGGCCGCTTTGGTAGCTCTGGATGCTGAGGTCGAGGCGGAAGAGGTCGAAGGTATCCCGGAAGAACGCCGCCTCGGCGCGGCTGAGGTTCTCGCGCGCGATCTCCTCGTAGCCATCCACGACCTCCTGCCGCTTTTGCTGGCGAATCAAGTCGTAGAAGCGGCCGGCCAGCGCCTCCGCCCGGCTCCGCTCCTCGGAGCGCCGCGTCTCTTCGGCCAGGTCGACGTTGAGCTCCCGGACCTCACCCTCGAGCTGGACCATGTCCGACTCGATCTCCCCGATGCGCGCATCGGACGCGAACTTCAGGCCGGCGAAGGAGATCACCGCCACGGTCACGAGGAAGAAGGCGCCGTTCCAGTTGAAGCGCCGCTCGTAACCCGCCTGCCGCTTCGCGATGGACTTCACGTCGGCGCCGAGGCTGTTGACGAGGTTGTTCGTCTTGATGATGAGGCCGCGGGACTCGATGATCTCCTTCTTGATCTCCTGGATCTCCTCGTCGGCCTCACGCATGGCACCGAGGGGTACCACCGGCATGGCGTGCGGCAAGCGCCGCATCCTTGACGGCCGCAGTGCGGTCTTCTACCCCGACGCCTCCCATGCCTCGGCTCCCCCACGCGCTCGCCCTCTGCCTCGCCCTCGGCGCCTGCGGCGGCGCCGCACGCTATGCCATCACCGGCACGGCGCGGGCGGAGCTCGCTCAGGGGACCATCCAGCTCGAAGCGGCGGAGGGCGACCTCCGGCTCCTCACGCTGATCGTGGACCAGCTCGAGGGGCCCGAAGACCACGGCGAGGGCCTGGGCCACTACGTGGTGTGGCTCGCGCCGCTCCCGGAGGACGAAGAGCAAGCGCCGTCCTTCACACGCCTTGGCGCCCTCGAGTACGACGCGGAAGGCAAGAGCGGCCGCTTCAGCGACACGACGCGCCTCCGCACCTTCGTGCTCCGCATCACCGCCGAGGCGAGCGCCGACGCGGCGGCGCCGAGTGACCTGGTGGTCGCCGAGCGCATCGTGAGGCCTGCCGCGTCGCGAGGAGCGCGCGACGACGGTTCACGCCCGCCTGCCATCTCTCCGGTGGGCGCGCCGCCGCGGGGGCCCGTGGGCGGGCTCCGGTGACGCGGCTCGACGGGAACGTTCGAATCCGGCATGAGAATCCGGCATGAGGAGGGGAAGACACCCCCTCAGGAGGACGAGAGCGCATGGCCGATACGGGAGATCTGAAAAAGGGCTTCAAGCTCCTCATCGAAGGCGCGCCGTGGCAGGTGGTCGAGGCGCAGTTCGTGAAGCCCGGCAAGGGCGTGGCCTTCTTCCGCACGAAGCTGAAGGACATGCAGACCGGCCGCGTCATCGACCGCACCTACCGGAGCGGTGAGAAGCTCGAGAAGGCGGACACGGAGGAGCGCACGATGCAGTACCTCTTCGCCGAGGGCGAGAACTACGTCTTCATGGACAACGAGACCTACGACCAGATGCGCATCTCGAAGGAGCAGCTCGGGGACAACGTCTTCTACCTGCTCGACAACACGAACGTGGACGTGATGCTCTTCGAGGGTCGCCCCATCGGCATCACGCCGCCCACCTTCGTCGAGCTCGAGGTCGTCGAGACCGAGCCGGGCTTCAAGGGCGACACGACGAGCAACGTCCAGAAGCCCGCCATCACCTCGACGGGCCTCAAGGTGAACGTGCCCCTCTTCGTGAACCAGGGCGACACGCTCAAGATCGACACGCGCACCGGCGACTACGTCGAGCGCGTCAAGAAGTAGCGACCCCTTGGAGGCGACGTCGCTCGCCGCGCTCTCCGGGACCGCGGCCGCATGCGTCGTCGTCGTCGCGGCGCGCGTGGTCCACCAGGCGGGCCCGGAGCTCGCGCTCCTGGACGCCAGCGGAGGCTGCCGCGCCGAGCTCGCCGAAGGCGCTCCGCCGGCGCCGGGCACCTGGGTGCGTCTGAGCGGGCGCTGGGACGGCCAGGTCCTGACGGGCGCCCGCGTGGTGGAGGCGCACGTACCCGCCGCGCCCTGGCCCCGGGCCGGCGGAGAATGGCGATGGCTCCGCGATGACGACGACCGGCGCCTCACGCTCCTCCGGCTGCGAGCGCGCCTCAAGGACGCGGTGCGCGCGTTCTTCGCCGACCACGATTTTCTCGAGGTGGACACGCCGGCCATGGTCCCGAGCCCGGGCCTCGACGTGCACCTCGACGCCTTCGGCGTGTCGGGCAGCGTGGCGCCCCGCTGGCTCATCACGAGCCCCGAGTATCAGCTCAAGCGCGTGCTCGCCGGCGGGCTCCCCCGCGTCTACCAGATGGCCCGCTGCTTTCGCCGGGGCGAGCGCGGGCCGCTGCATGAACCCGAGTTCACGATGGTGGAGTGGTACCGGACCTTTGCGGGCAGCGCCGAGGTCATGGCCGACACGGAGCGCCTGGTCGCGCAGGTGGCTGAGGCCGCCAACGGGCGCCCGGTCCTGCTCGGCCGCAGCGGGGCCGTGGACGTCACGCCGCCCTGGGAGCGGCTCAGCGTCACCGAGGCCTTTGCGCGCTACGCGGGGCGCGACGCCGAGGCGCTCTTGGCCGAGGGCGAAGAGGCGTTCTTCCGCGTGCTCGCCACGGAGCTGGAGCCCCAGCTTGGTCGGGAACGCCCGGTCTTCTTGACCGGCTGGCCAGCCTCCATGGCGTCCCTCGCGCGCCTCGACGCGGAGGGCCGCGCGGACCGCTTCGAGGCCTACGTGGACGGCGTGGAGCTCTGCAACGGCTTCGGCGAGCTCGTCGACCCCGTGGAGCAACGCGCGCGGCTCCAGCGGGACCGGGCGTCCCGGGAGGCCCAGGGGCTCCCGGCCTACCCCATCGACGGGCGCTTCCTCGCGGCGCTCGAGGAAGGCCTTCCGCCGAGCGGAGGCAACGCTCTGGGCTTCGACCGGCTGGTCATGCTCGCCGCCGGCGCGAGTCACATCGCGGACGTCTTGGCGGTCCCTTCGGGACGCCTTTAGTGCCGTCTCCTCAGCGGTAGCTGGGCGGCGGCGGCGGCACGCCGGGGCCCGCGGGAGCGTCCTCGAGGGCGAAGTTGTGCGCCGCGGCTTCGCGCTGCGCACGCACGACGGCGAGCTGGTCGCGATGGTCCCGGAGCGCTTCGAGGGCGTCGGCGTAGTGAGGGCGCGGGTCCAGGCGAAGGGCTTCGCGGAGGGGCTCTTCGGCGACGCGAAAATGGCGCTCGAAGTCCGCGGCGAGCGTCTCCGGGTCGAAGCGTCGAGCGATGGCGAGGTCGTAGTGCGCGCGGGCCCTCGCCCGGCGCGAGAGGTCCTGCACGGCCTCGCTTCGCATGGCGCGCTCGAGGGCGACGCGCCCCTCGCGCCAGCGCCCTTCGGCGAGCGCCGCGAGACCCGCCCGGAAGGCCGCGTTGGGTACGTCGTAGAGCTGAATGCGCACGCGCTCGACGCGAGCGTCCACCATGGTCAGGAGACGGCGCTCGAGGCGGCCGAGGGCCCGCGCGCGCATGGTCGACAGGGCACGTCCCTCCTCCATCGCCTCGAAGGAGACGCGCTGGAGCGTGCGCGTCGACGGGCCGTCGAGCACGGTGACTTCGAGGCGCGCGCGAAACGCCGGCACGTCGAGGGTCACCGTTCTCTGCCGGGTGAAGCACCCCGTCGCCCCACAGACGGTCTCCGGGCGCGTGGTCCAGCGCGTCCGCGTCTCGCGGCGCGCCTCGAGGCTCAGGAGCACGATGACGCTCGCGACGGGCAGCCCCGGTCCGAGGCGCTCCCGCTCGAGGCGCTGCCGATCCACCAGCTCCGCGCCCACGCCGTCGCCGTCGAGATGCCGCGCCAGCCTCCCTCCGAGCTCGACCTCCTCGCTCCGGAGCCCGCGCGCGACGTAGACGCGCGGGTAGGTGCGCACGGGCACGACCGCCGGGTACGCGACCTCGGCCTCCGCGACGGGCCCCGCCGCGCACGCACCGGCCGTCAGCAGCGCGAAGAGCCCGGCGATTCCAGCAATGATGCCCGAGCAGTGCACCCGGAGAACCTAGCGCCCTCGCGCGGCCGGGGCCCGCGGCCGGGCTTCAGGCCGTGGCCGCCTTGGCGTCCTCCCAGAGGCCGTCGCGGGCCGCGTCGTCGAGATCGCGGAGCGCGACGCCCTTCCCTTCGGCCGCGAGCTCGGCGTGGCGGAAGCGCCGGGTGAAACGCTCCAGCGTGCCCCGGAGCGCCGCCTCCGGGTCGAGGCCGCGCTTCCGGCCGAGGGACGCCAGCGCGAAGAGCACGTCGCCCAGCTCCTGCTCGGCCGCCGCGTCGTCCCCCGTGGACAAGGCCGCGTCGAGCTCGGCGAGCTCCTCGTCCACCTTGACCCGCACTCCGCTCGCGTCGGGCCAGTCGTAGCCGTGGGCCGCCGCCTTTTCGCCGACGCGCAGCGCGCGGAGCAGCGCCGGGAGCGCCCGGGGCACGCCGCCGAGCGCGCCCCGGGCCTGCTTCTCCTTGGCCTTCTGCACCTCCCAGCGATGGCGCGTGGCCGCCTCTCCGGTCACCTGCTCGTCGCCGAACACCCAGGGGTGGCGCCGCTCCATCTTGCCGGCGATGCCGCGGATGACGTCGTCGAGCGCGAACCAGCCCTTGGCCCGGGCGAGCTCGGCCTGGAAGACGATCTGAAAGAGCAGGTCTCCGAGCTCCTCCCGGAGCGGCTCCGGTTCCCCTCTGTCGATGGCCTCGACGACCTCATGCGCTTCTTCGAC
>JBCCAW010000867.1:0-1535 GCA_039814655.1 Myxococcota bacterium
ACGCGGAGGAGCGCGAGGCCTTTCTCCGGGAAGCGCGGGTCGTCGCCGCGGTGAAGCATCGGCACGTGGTCGACGTGCTCGACGTCGGCGAAGACGGGGACCTGGCCTACGTGGTCATGGAGCTTCTGCGGGGGCAGAGCCTCGCGGACCTGCTCTACGAGACGGTGGTGGGCACCGCCGACGCGCTTCGGCTGACCGCGCAGATCCTCGGGGCGCTTGGCGCGGTGCACGACGCCGGCGTGGTGCACCGGGACCTCAAGCCCGAGAACGTGTTCTTGGCCGAGGACGCCGACGGTGTGCTGGCCAAGCTCATCGATTTCGGCGTGAGCCGCTTCGTCGGCAACGTGCTCGGCGAAACGCCGGGGCGCAGCCTGCGCTCCGTGCTGCCCACCATCGAAAACCGGCTCATCGGCACGCCCGAGTACATGTCCCCGGAGCAGGCCCAGGCGCTGCCAGACGTGGATCACCGCTCGGACCTCTACGCGACGGGCGTGATGCTCTACGAGATGCTCGCCGGGCAGCTCCCCTTCGAGGCGCAGACGCGCGCCATCCTGCTCATCCGCGTGGTGACGGACGAGGCGCCGGCCATCGAACGGCACCGGCCGGACCTGGCGGGTCCGCTCTCCGATTTCCTGCAGCAGGCGCTCGCGAAGAAGCGGGAGGAGCGCTTTCAGGACGCGCGCTCCATGCGCCTCGCGCTCATTCGGGCCGCGGAGCGGCTGCTGCGGGGGACGAAGCGGGAGGACGCGGACAGCATTGCCCGGGCCATCGAGGCCGCCTACGAGCCCGGGGACTCGACGCTGATCCGCCTCCCGCTGCAGACGCCCCGGGACGAGGTCAGCACCGAGGATGCGCTGGCGATGCCGCCGGGCGGCGGTGCGGACGGTGCGGACGGTGCGGCGGCGGAGACGGAGCCGCCGCGAAGGGCCGCGCTCAGCACCGGTTCCCGCGCCGCGGCGGAGGCGGCCGCCGCCGGCTTCGACGAGCAGACGGACTGGGACCCGGTCGACGCCGAGGGCCCGGACTCCACGCAGGTGACGCTTCCGGGACGCGACCTGCGACCTCGCGCCGCCGTGGCCATCGTCTTGTGCCTCTTGCTCTTCACCGGCCTCGCGCTCTTCTCGCGCGGCTCGGGCTCGCCCGCCGCCGAGCCCGAGCCGGCCGAGGAATCTGCACCGACCGAGGCGACAGCGGCCGTGACCTCCGTGACGCTGGACGGACTACTTCCACCAGCGGATGGACGAGACGGACCGGCCGAAGGGGCTGATGGCGGCCATGGGGAGCCTGTCCCTGCTGGCCTACGCCGGTGCCCTCACCATGCTCGTCCTCATGTTCGTCTTCTACACCAACAACACCGGGGATGACGGGGTCTTCCACGCCTGCCGCAACAACCAGACCATCCTCTCCGTCAACCTCATCCTCTGCGTCATCGTCTCCGTCGTCTCCGTCCTCCCACGAGTCCAGGTTCGATCTGAGATGATAGCTTTTTGCCAACTCTCAACGCTCAAAGCATCCATGACTTCCAGGAGCGGCTG
>JBCCAW010000783.1:0-2137 GCA_039814655.1 Myxococcota bacterium
CGGACTGAGTCCGAGCGGCGACACCCGAAAACGCGCGCCTTCGGCGCGGCCAGAGGCACCTCCTGTCAGAAGCGCTTGGTGAGGGCCTAGGCGCGCCGTCACGCGGGCGTACTAAACTCGCTCGCGTGCTGCTTCACGTCGACATGGACGCGTTCTTCGCCTCCGTGGAGCAGCGCGACGACCCCTCCCTTCGCGGCCGGCCGGTGCTGGTGGGCATGCGCTCAGTGCGCGGCGTCGTAGCCGCGGCGTCGTACGAGGCGCGTCCCTTCGGGGTGCGCTCCGCCATGCCCATGGTCGAGGCGCTTCGGCGCATCCCGGACGCCGCCGTCGTTCCCCCACGCATGGACCGCTATCTCGAGGTCTCCGGCGCGGTCTTCGCGGTCTTCCGGCGCTTTACGCCCCTCGTCGAAGGGCTCAGCGTGGACGAGGCCTTTCTCGACGTGCGCGGCACCGAGCGGCTCTTCGGGAGCGCCGTGGAGGTCGCGCAGCGCATCAAGGACGCCATTCGCGCCGAGACGGGCCTGACGGCCTCCGCTGGCGTGGCGCCTTCCAAGTTCGTGGCCAAGGTCGCCAGCGCCCTCGACAAGCCCGACGGCCTCGTGGTGGTCGCGCCGGAGGCCGTCGCCGAGTTCCTCGCGCCGCTGCCCATCGAAAAGATGTGGGGCGTGGGTCCAAAGGCCTCCGCGCGCCTCCGGGCCCACGGGTTGTGCACCCTCGGCGATCTCGCGTCGCGACCGGAGGCCGAGCTCGAGGCGCTCCTCGGGAGCTGGGGCGCCCGCGCGGGCCGCCTCGCCCGGGGCGAGGACGATCGCCCCGTCGTGCCGGACCGGGACGCGAAGAGCGTGGGCGCCGAGGAGACCTTCGAGCGGGACAAGCGAAGCGCCGAGGCCCTCGAGCCCGCGCTGCTTCATCAGGCCGGGCGCGTCGCCGGCCGGCTCACCCGGGCGGGGCTGCGCGGCGGCACGGTGACCTTGAAGCTCAAGTACGCCGGTCACGTGCTCAAGACCCGGCAGACCCGGATGGAGCCGCCGGTGAGCGACACGGACTCGATCTACGAGGCGGCCCGCGGCCTGCTCGAGCGCTTCCCGGACCTGCGCCGGGGCGTGCGCCTCACGGGTATCAGCGTGGGCGCCCTCACGGACGCGCCGCCGGCGCCCCAGCTCTTCGACGATGGGACGCGGTCCCGCCGGGAGACCATCGAGGCGCTCACCGGCGAGCTTCGCGAGCGTTTCGGGCGTCAGAGCCTCCAGCGCGGGACGCTGCTCGGCCGCAGTCAGCGGCGCGTGGGCGTCAGCGACCTCGGCGAGGAGTGACGCTCACTCGGCGCGGTTCACCCGCGTCGTGAGCTCCACGCGCAGCGTCAGCGGGCCCTGGGCGCCCGGCGGCGCGCCGAGGCGCGTGGTCGTCGTGAGCGTGCTCCTGGCCTCCTCCGGCACGAGCCCGTCGAGGGGCAGCCGGACCTGACCTTCGCCGCGCCCCTCGAAGGCCTCGAGCTGCGCGTTGGCCGCGCTGGGCGTGCCCGGGAGCCGCGCCTCGCCGAGGCTCACGCTTTGCCGGAGCGAGGTCCGAAGCGTCAGCGTGTCGCCCTCGCGCGCCACGAGCTCCACCTCCGTGCGTTGCTGCGCTTCCACGGGCCCCTGCACGGTCTGCTCGAGGCGCCAGCGCGCGCCCACGCCCACGGGCTCCTCGGGCAGCGGCACCGTGAGCTGGGCCAGCACGCTCCGCACCTGCTCGAAGGCGGCGGCCACGTCCGGTCCCGCGCCCGGGGGCAGCGTGTAGCTCAGCTCGCGCACGATGCCGCGGGTGTCGATGCGGGTGCTGACGCTCACGCCGTCCAGGCTGGACGCTCCCGTCGCCAGCGGGCTCTCCGCCGGAAGCGACGAAGCGTCGAGCGTCGCCCGGGTACGAAAGCCCTGCGCGTCGACCTCGGCGATGGCGACGCGGTAGCGCGCCGTGATGGGCGGCGTGGACCCGGAAGGCGCGTCACCGGCACGGATGCGCGCGCCGATCTCGAGCGCACCGACGGCCGCCGAGCCGACCTGCGGCGCGTAGCGCAGCGGCTCCTGCGGCGCGTCGCCGGGCTCCAGGAGCGTGACCTCCGTGTCGGCCACCTGCGTCGCGACCGGGCGCGGCCCCG
>JBCCAW010000674.1:0-3026 GCA_039814655.1 Myxococcota bacterium
CCCTCGAGGGGGAGGAGCTCGCGCGCTTTCTCGTCGGCGACACGCCCCGCTTGCCGGACCCGGACCCGGTCATGAGCTGCACGCCCGAGGGCTACCGCGTGCTCCTGGTGCACGAGGGGCAGCAGCAGGAGATCGTGCTCCGGCCTCGCGCCGCCGATCGCGACGCGGCGCCGGCTGCGCAGCACCTTCGCCTCGTGCGCTCCGAGCTCCGCCGCGCCGACGGAAGCGTCGACTGGCGCGCGACCATGGACGACTACCGCCTCGTCGAAGACCCGGCGGACCCGGAGGGACGCGGCGTGGCGCTCCCCTTTCGCGTGCGCTTCGTGGACCCGGACCTCGACGCGGACACCTTGATTCGCGTGAAGGAGCTGAGCCTCTTGGCGTCCCCGCCGGACCCCTCCGTGTTCGTGCAGGAGCCCCCGCCCGGCACGGTCCGCGAGTCCGCACCCTGCGCGTCCGGAGGGTGAGACGGCGGGCGCGCGGTTGCTCACACCAGGCTCCGCGGGCTACCACCTCTCCGTGGGCGAGCTGGAGGCACCCGAGCGCGCCAAGCTCTTCGAGCGCTTCGGCGCGACCTTCGCAGCGGGCGCCAGCATCTACCGCGAGGGTGACGACGCAACGACGTGCTTCCTCATCCAGGAGGGGAGGGTGCGCCTGGTCAAGCGCGTCCGGAGCACGGAACGCTCGCTCACCGTGCTGCGTCCCGGGGACGTCTTCGGGGAGGACGCGCTGCTCACCGGGGCCACGCGGAGCGCGAGCGCCCTCGCGCTCACGGAGCTGAGCGTGCTCGCCCTCGACCGGCCGACCTTCGGCGTGCTGCTCACGGGCAACGCAGAGGTGGCGACGCGCCTCGTGGAGCAGCTCGTCCGCCGCCTGCGCGACGCCGAGGAGCAGCTCGAGAACGCGATGCTGAAGGACCACCCTTCGCGGGTCGTCAACACGCTCCTCCGCTTGGCCCGGGAACGTGACCCGGGGGCCGATGGCACGCGCTCGCTGCAGCTCTCGCCCCTCGAGCTCTCCAGCCGCGTCGGTCTGGACGTGGACACGGTCAAGCGGGTGGTGCAGCAGCTTCGGGACGGTGGCTACCTCCGCATCCGCGACGAGCGCATCGAGCTCCCGGACGTCGGGGCGCTGCGCAGCCTCTACGACCTTCTCGGACGCAAGGAGGAGGTGCGCGGTGCAGGGCGCTGAGGCTCCCGCCAGGAAGGCGGGGGCTGCGGCCCCCTCTCGAGCGGATCGACCTTGAATCGCGTCGCTTTCTTGCCTATGACGGGCCATCGCCTCCGGCGCTCCCCCGTGCCCCGTCCGTACCGGCCCAACTCACGTCTCTCGTCCGCGCTGCGGGCGGTGCTTGCTCTCGCGGTCCTGAGTGGCTGCATCGCCACCACCGACCCGCGTGACGTGGAGCGTTCTCGGCGCCAGCTGGCCCTCGCAAGCTCGATGTACAACGACCAAAACGACGTCCCTGGCGCGCTCGCGACCCTGGAGACGGCCCTCGAGCTGGACCCGGGCAACGCGGAGGCGCACGTGCTGCTGGGCTACATCGAGCTTGGGCTCGGAAACCTCGACGAGGCCGAAAGCTCGGCGCGGCGGGGGGTGCAGATCCTCGAGGTCCGTGTGGGCGGCGAGCGGTCGGACCTCGCGGGGGCCCAGTCCCTCGCCGAGGCGCGCAACATTCTCGGCCTCGTGCTCATCGCGCAGCAGCGCTACGACGAAGCCGTGGAGGTGCTCCAGGCCTCGGCGGACGACGCCATGAACCGTGCGCCGCACCTCGCCTACGGGAACCTCGGCCTCGCCTATCTTCGCGCCGGCCGGCCCGACGACGCGCTGGGACCGCTTCAGGCTTCCGTCGAGCGCCAGCCACGCTTCTGCGTCGGCCATCACCGGCTCGGCGAGGCCTACTTCGCGCTGAACCGCCTCGAAGAGGCTGAGGGCGCGCTCGACGAGGCCCTCGGGGCCGACGAGCGCTGCGAGGTGCTTCAGGGCGCGTGGCGCCTGCGTGGCGAGGTGCGCGCCCGGCGCGGCGACGCGCTCGGGGCCGTGGCGGACCTCGAGAAGTGCGCGGAGCTCGCACCGCGCAGCGAGGACGGGGAGGCCTGCGCCGGACTGCTCCGCGCCCTCGAGGACCGCCCGGCGGGCGCCAGCTCCGATGCACACCCGCCCGCGACGTCGCGGAGGGCCGCGTGAGCAGCCGCGCCGAACTCGCCCGCGCTGGCGGTGCCCGGGGTACGTCGCCCAGCTCGGACCACACGCCGGTCTTTCTCGAGAGCGTGGGCACCACGCTTCGGCGGGAGCGCGAGGTGCGCGCTCTTTCCCTCGAGGAGATCGCGCGGGTCACGCGCATCCCGCTCCGCTCGCTCCGGCAGCTCGAGCAGGACGATCTGGACGCGCTGCCCGGGGACGTCTTCGCCCGGGGCTTCGCTCGCGCCTATGGCCGCGCGTTGGGCATGCCGGCGCGCGAGCTCGGCGACCTGCTCGCGCGCCTCGGCCCCGAGCCGCCCACGCCCGTGGCGCCGCCACCGAGCGTGGCGCGCGAGGCCCGACGGGAGTCTCCGGGGCTCGTCCGTCGCGCTGGGACGGTGGTCGCGCTCCTGCTTCTCGCGGCGCTCTTCGCGCTGGCCGTGTCGGTCATGCTCACTCCCCGGCGCACGCGCAGCGTCCCGCGCACGCTGAGCGAGGCGCCCTCGACCTCGCCGCTGACGCTGGGGTGAAGCCCACGGAGCGGACCGAGGCCTTCGTCCTCCGCTCCGTCGCCTATGGCGACGCGGACCGCATCGTCACCCTACTCACAGCGGCGCGCGGTCGCGTGAGTGCCATCGCCCGCGGCGCGCGGCGCAGCCGCAAGCGCTTTGGTGGCGCCCTCGAACCCTACGCGCTCCTGGAGGTCGAGCTCGCCTCCGGTCGCGGCCAGCTCGCGCGTCTCGCGAGCGCTGTGGTCCGGGAGGCGAACATGGGAGTTCTGAGGAGCCTCGCGCGCATGGGCGCCGCCGGCGCGGCGCTCACCTGGGCGCGCGAGCTGGGCGTCG
>JBCCAW010000335.1:0-6582 GCA_039814655.1 Myxococcota bacterium
TCCGTTTCCGTTTCCGTTTCCGTTTCCGTTTCCGTTTCCGTGTCCGTGTCCGTGTCCGTTTCCGTTTCCGTTTCCGGTTCCGGTTCCGTTTCCGTGTCCGCCGGGGGCGGCGCGAAGCGGCGGGCGAGGAGAGCTTCGATGGTTGCCTCTTCGTCGCGGGTAGGGATGCGCCAGTACTGCGGCACGCCGTCCTCCGGGGCCCAGGCGTAGGCGTAGGGGAGCGGCTCCGCCGCGCGCGGGGGCGCTGGCGCCGGCGCTAAGGTTTGTGGATCGCGCCCCACGAGGAAGCCCTCGCCGCGGCAAACGAAGCCGCTGCCGGGTACTTCGTGCCAGCCGCGCGCGCAGCCCACGCCGGGAACGCGGGGGCTCGCGCGGAAGGTCGCGCCGCGGCGCAGATAGCCCACGACCTTCGCGGAGGCGCGCGGCGCCTCGCGGACCCGGGCCAGGAAGTGGAAGGTCACGCCGTGGAGGGGAAAGGCCGCCTCGAAGGCGACGCGCTCGGCCTCTTCCCGCGCCCGCGCCGCCGCCTCCGGGTCGACGACGGGGGCGACCTCTGGCGTCGCCAGCGCCCCCAGCCGCTCCGGCGGATCGCTCAACGCGGGCTCCGTCTCCGGCGGTGGGGCGTCGTCCGCGAACGCCGAGACCGTCTCCGGCGGCGGCGCCAGGGCCCCCGCGTCCTCGAGGTCGGCCTCGAAGGGCCGCCAATCACACGCCGAGCTGGCCAGTGCTCCCGCCAGGAGGAGCCCCGCACGCGCGCGCGATGCCATGCTGCCCATCATCTCCAGGCCGTGCCACGGAGGCGCCTCGGGCGTCCAGAAAAGGGCCCGGCCGGCCGGGCCGGTCCGGGCCGCGGAGGCCCGCCGCTCAGGCGGGCTTGCGGGCGCGGAAGTAGAGCATGGGCGTGAAGATGCCCGTGTCGCCGCCTTCCACGAGGGCGTCGCAGCCGGCATGCAGGAACTTGCTCGTCTCCAGCGTGCCCTTCGGCGCCTTGCCGACGCCCTCGAGGACGCGGATGACGCCCCAGGCGACGCGGCGGCCGACCTTGCTCCGCCGGAAGCCGAGCAGGCTTCGCTCGCGGCCGGTGATGGGCAGGTGCCACGGCGTCTCCGGGTCGCTCGAGAGGGCCCGGTCTTCATGCTCGACGATCTCGAAGCCTGCGTCACGGAGGCACTGAAGCGTCGCTTCGACGGTCCAGATGTCCGGAAGCCCGTCGCCCTCCTCGATGCCCTTCTTGATGCGCCGGTGCTCCGCGTTGGCCCCGTCGTAGCGGTCCGTGAGGCACCACTCGTAGGCAGCGAACTCCGCTCCGGGCTTCAGCACACGGAAGACCTCGCGGCAGAGCGCCGTCTTGTCCGGGGCGTGACAGGTGGCCTCGAAGCCGTACGCGCCATCGTAGCTAGCGTCCTCGATGGGCATCTCCATGAAGTTCGCTTCGAGGAGCTCACAGAGGTGCGAGAGGCCGGCCGCTTCGTTTTTCGTCGCCGCCTTGCCGAGCTGGTAGCGGTTGTTGTTCACGCCCACGATGGTCGCGCCGCTGAAGCGCGCCACGCCACGCATGGGACCGCCGATGCCGCAGCCGAGGTCGAGCACGCGCATGCCCGGCCGGAGGCCCATGCGGTGCGCGAGGAAGTGCTGATGCCGGCTCACGGAAGCGTGAAAGGCCTCACCCTTGTAGCGCGGCGCGAAGTGGAAGCTCTCTCCCCAGCCGTGCTCGAAGATGTCCGTGACGAGGTCGTAGTACCCCTTCACCATCTCCTCGTAGCCGTCCTTGCGGGCCTCGACGGTGCCGCCGGACGATTCGTCGTGAAAGCCCCGGTAGCTGTCCACGTCACGGCGGACGTCTTCCGGGCGCTCGATGGGGGTGAAGTCGGTGCGGGGGAGGGGCTGCTGCGTCATGCGGTCGCTCGTGGGGTGGAATCGCCGGCGGGGGGGGCCGGCTCGGTCGGGTGGAAGCGCCGGTACCATCGGCGCATCTCGAGGATCGGGCCGTCGCCGCGGACCAGCATCGGCCGCGGCCGGTACACTTTCGTCTCCCAGATGGCGATGTCGGCCCGCCACTGGGCGACCCAGTTGCCGACGACGTACCAGGAGAGGGCCCGCGGCACGCGGCGCTCCGCGTACCAGCGAAAGTGAATGCGCTGGGCGAGCGGGCCGACGGGCAGATGCGTTTGGTAGAGGATGATCTTCCCGACGTCCGGCACGTCGAAGTGAAAGGTCACCACGCCTCCGGGGCCCGCGATGCAGATGGCGGCCTGCGCGCGCGTGCGCTCGACGCGGCGTCCGAAGAAGGAGAGCACGGCCTGGTCGCGGAACCAGGTCGTGTGCGGGGCCTCGGGGTCCGTCTCCCAGGATGCATCGTGTTCGATGCGTACGCCCGGGATCGGCACGCGGCTCCAGGGCAGGGTCATCTGCCCGTGCAGCGGCGCAAAGTGGGCCGTGTCGGCGCTGTTCTCCGCGAACTCCTGGAGATGCATGCGGACGATGCCCGCGTCGTGATCGCCGCGGTGGACGAAGCTCCCGTCCGCGATGCCGGGCCAGCTGGGCAGCCGGTACGGCGGCTCGGGCACCACACCGCGCGCCATGTGCTCCGGGTCCACGTAGGCGAAGACGAACCCGTCACGCTCCTCCGCGGCCCAGGCGCGGGTCGAGAGCGAGCGTTTGGGAGGCGCCGAGGCGTAGGGGACGTGGGCGACGCGACCGTCGCCTTCGAAGGTCCAGTCGTGGAAGGGGCAGCTCAGGCAGTCGCCCGTGACGCGACCGAGCGAGAGGTCCGCGCCCATATGCGGGCAATGCGCGTCCAGCACCGCGACGCCACTGCCCCGGCGGAAGACGACGAAATGCTGGCCGAGCGCGTCCACGCGCCGTGGCCGCGTACCCAGGTCCCGGCTTCGGCAGAGCGCGTACCAACCGGCCGGGAAGGGCGGCGGGTAGCTGGCCAGGCGCTCCGCCTCGCCTTCGGGCTCGGGGCGCGGGCTCTCGGCGAGGGCGCTGGCCGCCGCGCGCAGACCACGCGCGGCTCGCTCTCGCAGGCTCCGTACAGCTTGGACCACGGCGCGCCGACGCTACCGACCGTCCCCCATCGGGGTCAACGCCAAATGGAACACATTCTAGTGTCCCGTCCGCGACGGCGTTCTCCGGGGCGATTCGCGTGGCGCCTGGGGGCGCGGGGTCCTTCCCGCGCCGCGTGCCTCAACGAAGGTAGAGGCGCGGGTCCGCCGGCCGCGCGTCGAGGTGAAGATGGTCCCGATGGCCTTCGTTGTAGTTGGGCGTCAGCACGGTGCTGAAGCGCCGGCTCCGCCAGAGCCCGCAGGCCAGCGCCCGGAGCAGTCGCGCCCGCCGCATCGTCGGCCGGGGGTCTTCGCAGGTGCGGTGCGAGGGCGTCGCGTCGAAGTGTGTCGCGACGTCGAGCCAGCCCTCGGCCGTCCAGAAGCGGGAGAGGTCGAGGGCTAGCCCTCCCGTGTGGAAGCTGGTCGGCGGCGTGTCCCGATAGGCGCTCAGCACCTCCACGCCATGGACCCCGAGGCGCGCGGCGATGCGGGCGAGGTCCGGGAGCCGCGCGGCCATGGCGCAGCTCAGCACGAAGGGCTGCGCGTCGTGGCTCATTCGAAACCACACGCCGCCCACGGGACCCAGGATCTCGACGGGGCTCGGCACCTCGGCGCTGGGCGGTGCGGGCCGGGGCCGGAAGGGCACGCCGGCTTCGCGCAGCGCCGCGTGGCAGTCCGCCGTGGGCTGAACGCGCCAGGCGACGCGCCGGTCGACGCGCCAGCGGGCTCCCGCGATCTCGGCCCGGAAGTTCGGGGCGCGGGCGATGCGCGCGAGCAGGGCGCGCTCGGCCTGGCCCGCCGGGCCCGGCACGTAGCGCGCCGGAGCTGGCGGTACCGGCGGCGCCGGAGGGATGGGCAGGGAGGGCGCCTCGTCGAACTCCGCGCCGTCGCCCGCTGCCGGCGACGGTCCGGAGGCGGCGCCTTGCTCGGGGCCCGCGCCGTGTCCCGAGACGGTCGGGGACACACCGGGCAGGCGCCAGCGGTCGTCGAAAAAGCCCGCGGCCCGCGGCTGGCGGCGTCCGGCCGTGCGCCCCTGCGGTCCCGCGAGCCCCGCGGCGTCCATCACCACGTAGTCCCCGAGGAACTCCGGGAGGCGGTTCGCGCGACGCACCAGCTCCGGCGTGCTCCCGGCCTGCACGATCACATAGCGCTGTGGCGCGAGCGGGTTCGGGGCGATGAAGCGCGTGGCGGCGTCCGCGTAGACCGCGTCCCCGAGGTGCACGCCCTCCGCGTCGACGCGGAGCGGGAGCGCTCCGGCGATGCGCTCCAGGATGCCGTTGTCGCCGGGGCTGCCGTAGAGCACCAGCGTCGCCGACCGCATCACGGCTTCGTCGACCTCCGCGTCGGCCAGCACCGGCTGGCGAAGGTCCCATGCCCAGAGGGGCCAGCCCTTGGCGCCGCGTTCGGCGGCGCGCCGGAGCGCGGCGGTGTGGTCCGCGTTCGCCGTCCCGTAGACGTGCACCATGGGCCCGAAGTAGGCGTCGTCGATGGGACCGCTGAGGCCCCGACGCTTTTCCCGGACCCGGTCCTCGAGGGCCGCGATGGCGAAGGGCCCGTCGCGCTCCGGGCCGCGCCGGACGATGCTGAGCACATCGCCGAGCGGCGCCCGGGGCCCTTCGTAGAGCGTGTCGCCGTCCACGCTCAGGCGCACGTCTCCGGCCACGAGCGGAGCGTCCGCGAGGCGCAGCTCGAAGGCGTCGACGCCCTCGGTCGTCAGCGTGACGGTCCCGCCGTCGTCGCCGACGCGGCCCAGGAGCCTGGCGCGGCGCGGGTAATCACGGATGCGCGTGACCTCGAGCCAATGCTGGCGCGCGGCGCGGTAGTCCGCGGTGACGACGCGGACCTCGCGGGGCGAGGCGTCCCGGCGCAGCTCCGCGAGCCGCGGGTACACGCGCCCGTGGCGATGCACGAGGTAGAGAATGTCGTGGCCGGCGTCGAACCAGGTGCCGGCCGCGGCCAGCCCGGGGATGCGCGCGCGCGCGGCCGTATATTCCTCGACGTAGCGCGGCCGCATCGGGCCCCCGTCGCGGCGCCCGTGAAAGTAGGCAAAGCGCGTGTTGAAGGTGCTCTCGGCCAGGTGCAGACCGCTGAGGCGGAGGGCGCTCCGGCGCTCCACCGGGCGCGCGCGTCCGAGGTATTGGAGCCAGCTCGGGGCGCCGGCCATGGCCTGCACGGCGCTGAAGCGCCAGGCGTGGCGCGTGCCGATGGAGTAGGCGCCCACGCCGCCGTTCGAGAGGCCACCGAGCACGACGCGATCCGCGTCCACGGCGTAGTGCGCCTGCACGTCGGCGATGACGTCGAGCACGTCCCGTTCGCCCATCCAGCGCCACATGACCTGCCCGAAGCCCGTGGGCGCCACGACGATCCAGTCCGGCGTCCAGCGCGGCGTGAACTCGTCGTAGAGGTGCGCGTCGTAGCTCTCCCAGTCGAGGTTGTTTCCGAGCACGACGCCCAGAAAGAGCAGGCCGTTCGACGAGCCGCCGTGGAGGGCGACGTAGAGGGGATAGCGCCGGCTCGGGTCGTAGCCCGGGGGCAGGTACACCGCATAGCCCTGCAGCCGGTCGCTGAGCCGGGAACGGTAGCCCCGGGGCACGATGGCGCCGCCCTCCGCGGCGAAGGGATCGGCACCGCCCTCGAGGGCACGCGCGTAGCGAAGGGCCCGGGCGCGCCAGGACACCGCGGCGTCCGGGTGCTCCCGCGCGATGCGTTCGGCGGTCGCCAGCAGGTAGCGCACGGCGTCGACGCGGCCGACGGCGCGCGCGTCCACGGCCGCCGCCTCGAGGGCGTCGAGGCGGGCAGCGAGCGAGGGCTGCGCGCTCGCCCGCAGGGACCCAGCGAGGGCGAGGGCGGCGAGCAGCGCGGGCAGACGCGAGGACACGGCGCGAGCGTAGTACGCGAAGCGCGCGCGTTGCGGCAGCGCGCGCACCCATCGCGGTGGACGGCGCCCAAGCATCCGCGCTAAGCGCACCGGCGAGACGCGCGGGTTTTCCGTCGAACACGTCGAGGGAGGCAGGTCATGAGCGAAGTCCGGATCGAGAGCGACTCCATGGGCACCATCGAGGTGCCTGCCGACCGCTACTACGGAGCGCAAACGGCGCGCTCGCGCCTGAACTTCCCCATCGGCACCGAGCGCATGCCCGTGGAGGTCGTGCGCGCCTTCGGCGTGCTCAAGAAGGCCGCCGCCCTCACCAATCACGCGCTCGGCAACCTCGAGAGCGAGGTGAAGGACCTCATCGTGAAGGCGGCGGACGAGGTCATCGCCGGCGACCTCAACGACCACTTCCCCCTCGTCGTCTGGCAGACGGGCTCGGGCACGCAGTCGAACATGAACGTCAACAGAGCCCCGGGAAAACAACGACGCCGTTCACAATAGGCTGCGACACTGTGCCATGCAACACCCCCTTATTGATCGCGACGTCGACGGCACCGTCAGAAACGGGCACGAGGTTCCCCCCTCGATCCAAGACTTGTAGCGTGGGCTCGATGTTGAAGGTCGAGCCGCCCGTTGCCGAGCTCGGAAAGCCAACAAGCCCGA
>JBCCAW010000441.1:0-5132 GCA_039814655.1 Myxococcota bacterium
CGAATTTCCCGATGGCCTGCACGAGTACGTGACCACTCCCGTGAAGCGGGTGCTCAAGGTCTCCGGGCGCGACGTTTACTACATCCAGACCGCCAACAGCCGCTACCGCCTCGAGGTGCAGAGCGGAGAGGCCGTCGCCGCCGAAGCGGCGCGCTGACGCCACCGCCGCGAAGCTCCGCATCCGGGGCGACCTCGCCCAGACCCGGTACGCATCGCTACGGCAGCGTGAGCGCGCGGGGTCCCGTTCAACGCTGCGGCAGGCGAAGCTCGGCGGCCGCACGCACGAGGCCATGGAGCACGGTCTTGAGCGCCTCGAGCTCCGCGGTCTTCGGACGGCCGGTGCGCTCGTCGACGTAGAGGGCTCGGTTCAGCTCGATCTGCACGACGTGCACGTTCTCCGAGGGCTTGCCGTAGTGCGCCGTCGTGTAGCCGCCGCGGTAGGGGTCGTCGTGCCGAACGGAAAGACCCGCGCGCCGGAAATGCTGGTCGACGAGCTCGATGAGCTGCGGGTGCGCCGTGGTGCCGCCACGGGTTCCCGGGACGACGTCAGCCCGCCGAACCAGCCGGTCGCTGCGTAGACCGCGTCCCATGCTCGGCATCGAGTGCGCCGCCAACGCCATGGCGAACCCCCAGGTCGCCTTGAGCCGATCGAGCTCCTGGCGCAGCGCCGCGTGGTAGGGCGTGTGGAAGCGGGCCAGGCGCCGCTGGAAGTCCTCGTAGCGGAGCGGCCGGCGCAGCAGCGGGCGCCCGTCCGTCGCGAGGCGCCACACCACGCCCCGCGGCTGCACCGACCGCGGCGAGGGGTGGTCGGGCACCGTCTGCAGGTCTACGTCGTCCCCAGAGCGGTTGAGGTCCACGACGTAACGCGAGGCCCGGGCCACCAGGAGCGAGGCGCCGGCGTCGGCCGCATCGGCGTAGAGCTTGTCCACGTAGATGTCGGCGTCGCGTAGGAGACCCTCCGGCGGCGCGGCGAGCTGGGGCCGCACCTCGTCGGGGATCGCGAGGCCCGCATGCGGAACCTCGACCAAGAGGGGCCCGCGCGGCGTCTTCGGGTGCTCGAGACGAAAGAAGGCGTCAGCCGGTGCCTCGAGGGACTCCCGGAAGCGCCCCGGCTCGGCGGCACGCGGGTCGGAGCGGACAGGGGATCCGGGGCTGCGCGGGGACATCGTGAGGAGGGACGAAGGTCCCAAGAAGAGAGCCTATCAGCCCCGCCGCCGCGACGCTGGCCGAGATCGTCGCGGCCGCATCAACGAAGCACCACGAGCTCGCAGCAGATCCCGAGATGCAGCGCGCGGTAGGCGCCTTCGAGTCCGTTGCCGGCGTCGCCGGCCGCGGCGACGAGAATGGACCCCACGGTGCGATCCCCCCGGAGCCCGGTCAGCAGCGCATGACTCCGTGCCTCGAGGCCAAAGCGGTCCGCGGACACCGGCGCGTCCTGGCGCGTCGCGATCACGCGCTCCCAATGCGGGGCGAGGGCGGCCTCGAGCTCGTCCAGGTGCGCCTCCCGGACCGCGTCGCGGAGCAGCTCGAAGCCGTTGCCGCCGATGGGAAAGGTCTCTTCATGCGAACGCAGATCCCGCACGAAGGCCCAGCGCCCGCGGCGCCAGCGAAACGCCTCGAGGAGCCGCGCCCGCACCTGGTCGGTGATGGCGCGGAAGAGCTCCACGGGGCGCAACACACCGAGGCCCACGAGCGCATCCCCGAGGCGCCCGCTGTATCGAGGGAGCAGCGCGAGGGCCATCTCCACTTCCATGCGCAGGCAGTGGCCATGGTCCACGAGGTACTCGCCCAGGAGCTCGCTCCGGTCCGTGGAGGCGACGAACTCCGGCCGGCCCTCGACGAAGTAGATCTTCTTGCGCCGCTCCTCGTCCCAGAGGTGCAGCACGCCCGTCGCGCGGTCGCGCATGATCGCGTAGGCGGGCTGGAGCAGCGATGCCCGGCCGAGCTGGCCCCGGCGCTCGGCCCCGGAGAGCTCGTCGAGGCGCCACTGGAGCGCCGGCGAGGTCATGAACCGGGTCAGCTCCGGGAGTCCCCGCGCGGCCTCGAAACCGCCGTCGGCCTTTTGGATGAGCGTGCGCGCGGACACCTTTCCGCTCGTGATGAGCTGCACGAGCTTCGGAAAGCTCATAGGCCCGACCACGGTGCCGTCGCTCTCCTGCACGCTGTAGACCGCGGGGCTCGTCGTGGCCGGGTGAAGCCTCGAAGGCGAGGGGCGACCGCCGCCTTCGAGAAGGCTCGTGTCGATGGCGCTCGTGAGGTCGCCGCCGAGCTCGGCGGGGCGCATCTCCGGGGCCTCGATGAGCCCGAGGCGCGCCAGCAAGCGCGCGAGGCGAACGGCGCCGTGACCGAAGCCCCGACGCCGAGCCACTTCGTCGACGAGGCCACCCAGCTCCGCGGCGTTGGGCCGCTCGTGCGAGCGCCGAGACAGACCGCGCTCGAGGAGCGCCAACACGTCGCGGGGGATCTGCCGCTGCGTGGCCGCGAGCTCAGAGAGGTTCGCGTCGCGAATGCGCAGGAGCACGTCGAGCTCCTGCCCCTTGCCAAAGAGCGGTTTCCCGATGAGCAGCTCGGCGAGAACGGTCATCAGCGTGAAGACGTCCGAGCGCCCGTAGAGGGGTTTGCCCATCACCTGCTCCGGCGACATGTAGCCGAGCTTCCCGCGCACGTGACCGTCGCGCGTACGACGGGAGCGGCTCCCAACCTTCGCGATGCCGAAGTCCGTGAGCTTCACGTGGCCGTCGGGCGTCAGGAGCAGGTTGGCCGGGCTCACGTCCCGGTGGACGAAGTCGAGGGGCCGGCCTTCGCCGTCACGGTGACGATGCGCGTAGGCCAGAGCCCGCGCCGCCTGGCTCACGACATGGAGCCCGACGTCCACGGGGACCTCTAGGCTCCGCCCCGTGGCCGCGCGGAGCAGCCGGTTCACGTTGGTGCCCTCGACGAGCTCCATGGCGAGGAAGAGCGTCCCGTCGGCCTCACCGAAGTCGAAGACCTGCACGATGTTCGGGTGGTCGAGGGACGCGGCGAGTTTCGCTTCGTCGATGAACATGGCGACGAAGTCCGGCTCCGCCGCGTGCTGCGGCAGGATGCGTTTTAACGCCACGCGCTTGGTGAAGCCGTGCGGGCCGCCGCGCTCGGCGACGTAGACCTCGGCCATTCCGCCCGTGGCCAGACGGCGCCGAATGACGTACGGACCGATCGCGCTGTCGGGACCCATGCGGGGGCGGTCGTTCCTTCCTGAGCAGAGCCTACGGCGCCGGCCGGGGCCCCGCCAAGACCACAAGCGTTGCGCGAGGGGTCCAGCGGAGCCGAAGCGCCGCCGTTCGGAAGTGCACGGCCTTTTTTAGACGAACGGAGGGTCGTGTATGCTGTCCGTAGAGGCCGGCCCCGGCCACGTGAGGGCGAACAGGAACCGCATGGCACGAGGTCAATCCGCGACCCGCACGCGCAGCCGTGACCCGCTGCTCAACAAGGTCATCGCCGGTCGCTACCGGCTCGAGACGCGCCTCGGTGAGGGTGGCATGGGGGTGGTCTACCGCGCCCGGCACGTGCTCATCGACCGGGTCGTTGCGCTCAAGCTGATCCGCCCGGACCTCCGGGGAGAGACGCATCTTCGCGCCTGGATGCTCCGGGAAGCCCGCGCCGCCAACCGCGTCGACCACGCCCACATCGTGGACATTCACGACGTGGGCGAGACCGAGGAGGGCGAACTCTACCTGGTGATGGAGTACCTGACCGGGGTCGCGCTCAGCTCGGAGATCGCGAAGGGTCAAATGCCCATCGCCCGGGCTGTGGACATCCTGGAGCAGATGTGTGCGGCGCTCGCACGCGCCCACGACCTCGGCGTGGTCCATCGGGACCTCAAGAGCGACAACATCATGCTCACCGTGCGCGGCGGCCGACAGGATTACGTGAAGATCCTCGACTTCGGCCTGGCGGCGCTGGCCCGGGACCCGCGGCTGGCGCCCAAGGGCGCGGTCTTCGGCACGCCGGAGTACATGTCGCCGGAGCAGGCCCGGGGCGAAGACGCCATCGCCGTGAGCGACCTCTACGCCCTTGGGATTCTCTTCTACGAGATGGTGACGGGGCAGCTCCCTTTCCGCTCGAGCGACCGGGACACGCTCCTCGAGATGCAGCGGACCGCGGCCTCGCCCCGGCCGTCGCGGCTCCGCCAGGACCTGCCGGAGCTCGCTGAGGAGATTTGCCTGAAGCTCCTCGAAAAGTCGGCGGAGAGCCGATTCCGGGATGGCCACCATCTTCAGGAGGAGCTCAAGAGGCTGCAGCGCTCGCTCCCCTCCAACGTGTGGGAAGTGCGCAAGGGCTCGGACGCCCCGATGGTGCCCCCGCCTCCGCCGCCGGCGCCGTCCCCCGGCGTGGTCGAATGGAGCCGGCGCGCGGCGAACTTTCTTCGCGCCACGAGCCGGGCTTACCCCAACGGCAAGGCGCCGGAGCCCGTGGCCAAGGCCTCGGAGCATATCTGGGAGGTCGCCGCGCGCGCCGCGCGGCTGGAAGGCGAGCTCGCGAGCCACTCGCGCAAGCTCGAGGCCATCGAGAAGCGCGGCCGGGCGCTGCGCGCGGAGATCGGCCGTAAGGTCGAAGAGCTCGCGGGCGAGGAGTCCCGGGCCATGCGCGAAGCCGCAGCGGAGCGCGAGCGTGGAGCGAGGCTGACGGCGCTCCGCACGCGGGCCGACGAGGACCTCCGCGCCGCGCAGGAGCAGGCAAGCCGGACCCGCGGACCCGAGCTCGCCCAGGCCTACCAGGACATGGGCGGTGCGCAGGCGCGGAGCGAGACGCTGCAGACGGTCATCGGCGACTACGAGCGCCGGGCGAAGGACCGCGAGCAGTACGCCACGAGCCTGCGAAAGCAGATCGACGACCTCAAGGCGCAGCTGCTGCGCTACAGCGAGGCGCTCGAGAACGACCTTCAGTCGGGACGGGACCGCATCGCGTCGCGCGTGCGGGAAGCGCTCGGCTACGAGCAGGCCTTCCAGGACGCTTCGGCGACGCTCCTCGAGCATCTGCGCGGGCGCCCGGAGTGCCGCGAGCTGCTCGAGGATGTGGCCAAGGAGATGGCCGAAGAGCACCACGCCCGGGCCATGGTGACCCAGGGCGGCGCCGAAGTGACACACGCGACG
>JBCCAW010000558.1:0-4008 GCA_039814655.1 Myxococcota bacterium
AAGTTTCTGTGCTACTTTCTGGGGTTGATTGAGATGAGATTCTAATTCTGTCGCAACTACAAGCTGCATCTGTTTAGCACCCTCGGCGCCCCGTCCGGACCACGGCGACCATGCTCTTCGACTGGCTCTACGGTCTCTTCTCCAACGACCTCGCGATCGACCTCGGGACCGCGACGACGCTGATCTACGTCAAGGGTCGCGGCATCGTGAGCTGCGAGCCCTCGGTCGTCGCCGTCCAGGCGGACCCGCGCGGCGGCAAGCGCGTCCTCGCCGTGGGCACGGAGGCGAAGGAGATGCTCGGGCGCACGCCGGGCTCCATTCAGGCCGTTCGCCCGCTCCGGGACGGCGTCATCGCCGACTTCGAGATCACCGAGGCCATGCTTCGCTACTTCATCAGCCGCGCCCACGACCGGCGCACGCTAGTGAAGCCTCGCATCATCATCTGCGTGCCCTTCGGCATCACCGAGGTGGAGAAGCGCGCCGTCAAGGAGAGCGCCGAAGGCGCCGGGGCGCGCGAGGTCTACCTCATCGAAGAGCCCATGGCCGCGGCCATCGGCGCGGGCCTGCCGATCACCGAACCGAGCGGCAACATGGTGGTCGACATCGGCGGCGGCACCACGGAGGTGGCGGTCATCAGCCTGGCCGGCATCGTCTACTCGCAGAGCGTGCGCGTCGGCGGCGACAAAATGGACGAAGCGATCGTCGCGTACATGAAGCGGAAGTACAATCTGCTCATCGGCGAGCAGAGCGCCGAGCGCGTGAAGTGCGACATCGGCACAGCGCACTCGGACGGCGAAGCGAAGACCATGGAGGTCAAGGGCCGGGACCTCGTGGCCGGCGTACCCAAGACCGTGCTCGTGAACGGCGACGAGATTCGCGAGGCCCTGAGCGAGCCCATCAACGCCATCGTCGAAGCGGTGATGACGGCCCTCGAGCGGACGCCGCCGGAGCTGAGCGCGGACATCGTGGACAAGGGCATCGTGCTCACCGGCGGGGGCGCGCAGCTCCGGAACCTCGACGTGCTCCTGCGCGAGGAGACCGGGCTCCCGGTCATGGTCTCCGACGACCCGGTGAGCGCCGTGGTGCTCGGCTCGGGCAAGACCCTCGACCACCTCGACCTCCTCAAGGAAGTCACCATCGCTTGAGCCGCGCGATGGGTGGGGGCTTCGAGGGAAGGCGTGGCGCCGATTGGACGGCGCGCGGCTCCGGCGATAGCCCTGGGGACCAGGCTCCATGAGCACGATTCGCCGATTCCGGGACGCCATGCTCTGCGTGGCGTTTCTGGTGCTGCCCTTCCTCTTCCTCCGCGCCAACCTCGAGGACCCCTCGGAGCCCGGCGTGGTCGACGGCTTCTTCTTGCGCATCAGCGCGCCGATCCAGTGGGCCGCCACGGAGGCGGCGGATGCGGTGACGGACGCCGTCGAGGAGTACACCTACCTCGTCGACGTGAAGGCCGAGGCCGAGCGCATGCGCGTGGAGAACGTACAGCTCCGCGAGGAGGCGCGGCTGCTTCGGCTCCAGGCCGGCGAGAACCGCCGGCTACGGGAGCTGCTCCGGCTCCGCGAGCGCCTCGGCCAGGAGACCATCACGGCGAAGGTCATCGGCAAGGAGGTCTCCCCCTTCTTCCGCGTCGTCCGGCTGCGCCTCGACCGCGGGCTCCGGGACCGGGTCCGTCCGGGCATGGCCGTCGTCAGCACCCAGGGCCTCGTCGGGCAGGTACGCAACGCCTTCGGCCGGAACGCGGACGTGACGCTCACCGTCGACCGGGAGAGCGCCGTGGACGTGATCATCCAGCGCACCGGTGCGCGCGGCGTGCTCCGGGGCACCGGCGAGACCAACCGCTACCTTTGCCGCATCCAGTACCTCCAGCGCGGCGACGAGGTGGAGGTCGGCGACGAGCTCTACACCTCGGGCCTCGGCCGGCGTTTCCCGGAGGCCGTGCTCGTGGGCCGCGTGGTGCGCGTCGAGCGGCAGGAGTTCGGCCTCTACCAGGAGGCCGAGGTCGTGCCCTCCGTGGACTTCTCGCGCCTCGAAGAGGTGCTCGTGCTGACCACCGGCGCTCGCGAGGGCCCGGTGGGGCCCGGCTATGGCGACGCGGCGGAGGCCACGCCGTGAACGCGCCGATCCGGGACCTGGCGCTGCTCGCCTTCGGCTACCTCTTGCTGGTGCTGCAGACCACGGTGCTCGCGCCGGTCTTCGTGCCGCCCTTCACGCCGAACCTGCTGCTACCGCTGGTGGTCTTCGTGGGCGTGGTCCAGGACCTGCCCATCGCCCGCGGCGCGGTCATGGCCTTCTTCCTCGGCTACCTCATGGACCTCTTCGGCGGAAGCTCCATGAGCGTCCAGACGTTTCTCTTCGTGGCGCTCTTCCTCCTGGCGCGGGGGGCCGGTCTTCGGCTCTTCCTCCGGAACCCGGGCTTTCAGTTCATGCTGACCTTCGTGCTGGCGCTGCTCTTGGCCGCGGCGACGCTCGCGCTCCGGGCGATCTTCGGCCAGCCCCCGGCCTTCGCGTCCGGCAACGCGCTCGGTGCGGCCCGGGGCCTGCTCCTGCCGGCGGTGACGACGGCCCTCGCGGCGCCGCTCGTCTTCCCGCTCACGCAGCGGCTCTGGACGGCCCTCGGCCGGCGCCGGGAGGAGGCCGCCGCACCATGAGCCAGCTCCTCAGTCCCCGCCGGGAGGTGGGCGAGTTCCGCAAGCGCTACAAGTGGATGGGGCTCGTCGTCTTCGTCGTCTTTGGCGGGCTCATCGCCTGGATGGGCGTGCTCCAGCTCGCGCAGGGCAGCGAGTGGCAGGCCGCCTCGCGCGAGAACATCACGCGCACCATTCGTCTGCCCGCCACGCGCGGCATTCTCCGTGACGTCCGCGGCCGGGTCATCGCGGAGAACCGCCCGAGCTATGTCGTCTATGTGACGCCGCAGCTCCTCCAGGAGGGTGACCGGGAACGCATCGAGGAGCTCATGGGCTTGGGCGAAGACGCCCGAGGGGCCTTTCGCGAGCGCCTCGAGGCCGTGCCCGCGCGGCGGCGTACGCATCAGATCCCCGTGTTCAAGGACATCGACCGGGACCAGCTCGCGGCCCTCGAGACCCACTCCATCGACCTGCCGGCCCTCGACGTCGTGGCGCGGCCGGTCCGCACCTACCCCTACGGGGTGCTCGGGGCCCACGCGGTGGGCTACCTGAACGAGGTCAGCGCCGAGGACCTCCAGCGCCTCGAAGACGAGGGCCGGGAAGGCTACGGCGCCGGAGACCGCATCGGGCGCACGGGGCTCGAGCGCGCGTACCAGGAACAGCTCCGCGGCCGCCGGGGCTTCCGCCGCGTGCTCGTGGATGCCCGCGGGCGCCGCCCGGACGGCGCGCTGCTCATGGGCCGCACGGAGGAAGAGCTGCGCCGGCCGGAGCCCGGCCACGACCTCGTGCTCACGCTGGACATGGAGCTCATGCGTTCTGCGCAGCGGGCCTTCGGTGGGCATCCGAGCGGCGCCGCGGTGGTCGTGGACGTCAACG
This sequence comes from Myxococcota bacterium, assembly GCA_039814655.1. GTDB lineage: Bacteria > Myxococcota_A > Polyangia > Polyangiales > Houyiibacteriaceae > CALCTH01. The sequence continues at coordinate 3,504 of JBCCAW010000558.1, forward strand.
ACGGCTCCATCCGCGCGCTCTACTCGAAGCCGGCCTACGACCCGAACGCCATGTCCGGCGGCATCAGCCACGAGGACTACGGCGTACTCCGGGACAACCCCTTCCGGCCGCTCATCGACAAGACCATCTACGACTCCTGGTTTCCCGGCTCGACCTTCAAGCCCATCAGCGCCCTCGCGGCGCTCGGCGACGCCGTGCTGGACCCTTCCCAGCGCGTCGAGTGCATCGGCTACTACGAGATCGGCACCGACCGGAAGCGCTGCACCTCGGCGCACGGCGACGTGGACATGCGCGACGCTCTCGTCCAGTCCTGCAACGTCTACTTCTACCGCCTCGCGGAAGACGTCGGTCTCGAGCGCCTCAACGACTGGGCGCGACGCTTCGGTCTCTCGCAGCGCACCGGCATCGGTATCAACAGCGAGGCCAGCGGCTTCCTGGCGACCCGCGAGTGGTACGAGGAGCACTACGGCCGCTACCGGGTGGGGTACACGCTCAACACCGCCAT
>JBCCAW010000592.1:0-3764 GCA_039814655.1 Myxococcota bacterium
GCTCGCCGCGGCGCTCGCGCTCTGGGGTGCGCGGCCCGTCTCGCCTCCAGCCCGTGAGCCGGCGCCGCGCGACTCCGCCCCCGCGGCGGCGCGTGCGGAGGCGCGCCGGGCGCCGCTTCCGGGCCGGTCCGTCTCCGGCCAGGTGGTGGACGCCGGCGGCTCTCCGGTCCCGCACGCCGAGGTGGCGGCGTGGGCCCTCGGCGCGGCGCCCAGCGATCGGCCGCAGGTCCAGGCCGACGTTCCCCTGCAGCGGGTGCGCGCCGACGCGGAGGGACGGTACCGGCTCACGGACCTGCCCCGCGGTCCCCTGCGCCTCCTCGCCCGCGGGGCGCGGCACGCGCCGGCAGTGCTCTCGCTCCCGCCGGGCGTGCTCACCGCGCCCGATCTCGTGCTCGCCGCAGGCTCCGTGCTCGCCGGCCAGGTGCTCCGGCCCGACGGCCGACCGGCGGTGGACGCCGCCATCACGCTCGTCGGGAGCGCGCTTTGGCCCGCGGAGACGCTACGCGCGGACGCCGACGGTCGCTTTCGGCGTCTCGACGTTCCGCCCGGCATCTACATGGTGCGGGCGCGCCTCGGGAACGACGCCGCGGCCCGCGCCGGCGTGCGTGTGACCCCCGATGGGCCCGTGGAGGTCGCGCTCCGCCTCGCGCCCGGCGCGCGCTTCGTCGGCGACGTACGTGACGAAGCGGGCGCTCCCATCCCCGGGGCGGAGCTGACCCTCGCCGCCGGTGGCCTCTCGCCGCTCCCGCGGCGCGCCCAGGCCGACGACGAGGGTGCCTTCGCGCTGGCCGGCTTGCTTCCGGGCCGCCAGGCCCTCGAGGTGCGGGCCGCGGGTCACGTACCCCTGCGCCTGCCCCTCACCTTTCGCGCCGGCGAGGAGCAGCGGCTCACCGTGGAGCTCGTGCGCGGCGCGACGCTCGAGGGACGCCTATGGGATCCGCAGGGGCGCCCGCTGGCCGGGGCCCGCGTGCGCTTCGTGGGCGCCGAGCCGCAGCTCGCGCCGCCCCCGGTCCCCGGGTCCCTCGGCGTCACGGCGGAGGTCCCCCCCTTGCCTCTCTTCGGCGTGGTCGAGAGCGACTCCTGGGGCGGGCTCGTCGGGGCCTGGCAGAGCTCCGGCCGCGTCACGAGCGACGCGGAGGGTCGCTTCACGCTCGCCGGGCTCAGGCCCGGGGCCGGGGAGCTCGTGGCCGAGGCGCCGGGACTCAGCCCGGCCATCTCCCCGGGCCTTCGCCTCGTCGCCGGAGAGCGCCGGGGCGGCCTCGAGCTGAACTTCACGGCGGGGGCCTTGCTCGAGGGCCGCGTGCTCGACGCAAAGGGCTTCCCGGCGGAGGGTGTGATCGTCTCCCTCCAGGCCGAACGCGAACCGGCGCCGCGCACGCTCTCGGCCAACGCCGACGGGACCTTCGTCTTCGAAGGCGTGCTCGGGGCGGCCACGCTTACGGCGCGGTCCGCCGCGCTTCCGCCGGCGCGCGAGCGCCTCGTCCTTGCGGAGGGCGAGCGCCGAGCGCTCGAGCTTCGTCTCCCCGAGGCGCTGCACGCGATTTCCGGCCGTCTCCTCGATCCCGAGGAGACGCCGGTGCCCTTCGCCGTCCTGAGCGTGGAGGCCGAGAACCCGCGCACGCCGGCCCGGCGAACGGTGCCGACGAACGCCGATGGATCCTTCAGCCTGGCCGGCCTTCCCCCGCCGCCCTGGCGCCTGAGCGTGCGCGTGGGCAGCTACGTGCCCTTCGAGCAGCGGCTGCCCCGCGTGCCCGAGGAGCCCTTGGTCCTGCGCCTCCAGGCGCCGGTCCGGCTGACCGTGAGCGTGCGCGACGCCTGGTCCGGCGACGCACCGCTGGAAGGTACCGTGCGCATCAGGAGCGAGAACCTCCCCGAGCGCAGCCTGGCCCTCGCAAGCGCCAGGGCGGCCGGTTCCGTGGCCCGGCTTGCCGTGGACGGGCTCGCCCGCGGCGAGCGCCTCGAGGTCCGCGTCGAGCATCCCGGGCGCCTCCCGGCGTCGGCCGAGCTCGTGGCCGGGGAGGTCGACGAGCTCGCGCTCGAGCTGGAGGCCGCGGGCGCGCTCCGCGGCGAGGTGGTCGACCGCTTCGGCGAGGCCGTGTCGGGAGCGCGCGTTCGCGGGCCCGGCGTGGGCGCCGAGGTGCCCGAGACGCGCAGCGACGGCGCCGGCCGCTTCCTCCTCGAAGCCGTGCCGCCGGGCCTCGTGACCCTCGAGGTCTGGCCCCCGGAAGCGGCGCAGCCGGCGCCCGGGTCCCGGGACGAAGGCGCCACCGAGCCCACGCGCTCGGGCCCGCATCGCGTCGACCCGCTCGGCACCACGCCGGGCATCCGCGTGGTCCTGCCCGTGGAGGCGGAGTCCCCGGCAGAGGACGCGCCCGGGCCCGAGGCCGCCGCGCTCATCACCACGGGCGTCGCGCTGACCGTCGCCACGGGCCCGGACGGGGTCCGCATCGTCGCCGTGGTGCCGGGGAGCGACGCTGCACGGCGGGGCCTTCGTCCCGGCGACGTGCTCCTCGCCATCGACGGTGAAGCGACCCTCGTCGCCGGGCAGGCCCGGAGCGCGTTGCGAGGACCCGCGGGAAGCGCGGCGACGCTGACCCTCCGCCGCGGCACCCGGCGCCTTCGCCGGCGCGTGCTCCGGGAGCGGCACGTGGTGCCCGACGAATGAGCGGGCGTCCCCGGTCACCAGGGCTCCCGCCGACCGGCCTTCGCGTCGCGAGGGCCGAGGTGCTGTGCCGCGCGGGCCGGTGATGCTAGACCCTCGCCGGCGGCCGCGCGTGCCGCTTCAGGAGCCCCGCGCCATGGACGCCTTCACCGGCACCCTGCTCAGCATCTTCGCCTTCGACGGTCTGCTCATCGCGGGCCTGGCAGCCCTCTACTACCTGCCCCGCTTCGGCCACCTGCGCCTCAGCCCGCGGCCGGCGGTGAAGGCCCCGGTGTCCCAGCGCCTGCGCGTCGGGGCGACCATCGGGGCGCTCTCCCTCGTCTTCGTACTCGGGCCGCTTTTTGCGGCGCCGCGCGTGTTCCTCGACGGGGAGAGCGCGGGAGGCTGGGTCGTCGCCGGCCAGGCGCTGGCCATTCTGGTGGTCTACGACTTCGCCTACTACGCCTTTCATCGGACGCTGCACGTGAAGCGGCTCATGCGCTTCGCGCACGGAGTGCACCACCGCGCGCGAAACCCGTCGGCCTTCGAGAGCTTCTACATGCACCCGCTCGAGCTGGCGGGCGGCCTCGGGCTGCTCTTCGCGGCCACCTGGCTCGTCGGCCCCGTGCCCCCCGCGGCCTTCCTCGCCGCGTTCTTCGTGTACTCGACGATGAACATCCTCATTCACGCGGGCGTGCGCCTCCCCGGAGGGCTCCTCGTCGCTCCCCTGAACTTCTTCATCCGGAAGCATCACGTCCATCACCAGGACGACTTCGGGAAGAACTTCTCCTCGCTGACGCCGCTCCCGGACGTCGTGTTCGGCACCGCGGGCTGAGCGCCCGCCGGTCCAGGCGATCCGCGCCGGGCCCCTCAGGTTCCCGTATCCGGCCCGGCGTGCCACCGGGAACCCTCCCGGACCGCGGCCCCTTCGTGCTCCAGCTTGAGCAGGTGCGCCTCGACCGCGAGGGTGGCGAGGGGCCAGACGGCGCGTGGCGCATCGGCGTAGGCGGCCGGCACCAGCGCGGAAGCGGTCGCGGGGGTCGCTCCGGCCGCCTGCGCGGCCTCGAGCGCACGGCGCACCTTCGCCTCCCGCGCCAGGCGGTGGCTCACGTAGCGCGCGAGC
>JBCCAW010000375.1:0-5895 GCA_039814655.1 Myxococcota bacterium
AGGTCGCGGAGGCCGCCGGCATCCGCTTCGTGACCACCTCGGGCGCGTCCTACTACGGCGATACCGGGCCGACCCCCGTCACCGAGGCGACCGAGGTGCCCGAACTGGGCCCCTTCGGCCCCGCCGCCCGCGCCGAGACGGAGCTCGCGGCGACCAGGGGCGGGATCGTGATCCGGCCGGGCATCGTCTACGGGCGCAGCGGCTCGAAGCCGATGGTCTACAGCCTCGGCGGCGTCCGGCAGCGTGGCCGCGCGGGCTACGTGAACGACGCCCACGCGATCTCGACCGTGCATGTCGACGACCTCGCCGACCTCTACGTGCTTGCGCTGACGGCCGACGCCCCGCCGGCCACGCTGCTGGGCGCGAGCGGGACGGTCGCGATGAAGGACGTGATGGTTGCTGCCAGCGACGGCATGGGGCTCGCCCAGCCGCCCGAGGCGATCGATGCCGACACCGCCCGCAATTCCTTCGCCGTCCTCGGCCACTACGCGAGCATGGACATGCGGCTCGACGCCTCGCTCACGCGCGAGCGGCTGGGCTGGTCGCCCACGCGGCCCGCACTGGTCGAGGAGCTACGCAGCGGTTCTTACGCCGCCACGTCCACCGAGACCGTCGGACGGGAGGGGACCGCATGACCGACTTCACGATTCACAGCATCGACAGCGCGCCCGAGGCGGCGCGCCCCATGCTGGAGGCCACCCGGAGGGTCTTCGGCGGCGTCCCGAACCTCTATGCGATCACGGCGGAGTCGCCGCAGGTGCTGGAGGCATACCAGGTGCTGCAACGGCTGAGCATGGAGTCCGGCCTGTCGGCCGTCGCGCGCAACGTCGTGTGGCTGGCCGCCAGCTGCGCCAACAACTGCCACTACTGCATGGCCGGTCACTCGGCCATGGCTGGATCGCAAGGCACGCCGCAGGATGTCATCGACGACCTGCGCGAGGGGCGCCCGCTCCCCGATCCCAAACTGGAGGCGATCCGCGTCTTCGCGACCGAGATCGTCGAGATGCGCGGCGACATCTCCGAGGCGTGCACGCGGGCCTTCCTCGACTCGGGCTACACCGAGCGCGACATCCTCGACGTGCTGCTCGCCGTCACGCAGAAGACGCTTTCTAAATACGTCAACCACTTCGCGGACACGCCTCTCGACCGCGGGATGGAGGCCTTCGCCTGGAACCATCCCAACAAGCGCCCGACGACGCAGGGGGCGGCCCGATGAGCGACCTCGCCCCCGCGCCCGCCGCCATGCCCTTCGCCTCGCACTACACCGAGGTGAAGGGATCGTGGATCCACTACCTCGACGAGGGCGTACGAGACGGCCGGCCCCTCCTGCTGTTGCACGGCAACCCGGCGTCGAGCTATGTCTGGCGCAACGTCATCCCGCACCTGACGCCGCATGGCCGCGTCATAGCGCCCGATCTGATCGGCATGGGCAAGTCCGGCAAGCCCGATATCGGCTACACCTTCCGGGAGCACGCGGCCTACCTCGCGGGCTTCATCGAGGCGCTCGGGATCGGGGCGGACCTGACGCTGGTCGTGCACGACTGGGGCTCGGGTCTCGGCTTCGACTGGGCGGCCCAGCACCCGCAAGCCGTGCGCGCCGTCGTATACATGGAGGCGCAGGCCGCACCTGCTGTGCCGGCCGAGTGGGACGCCATCCCCGAGGACGCCGCGCAGGCCTTCCGCGCCTTCCGTGACCCCGCCTCGCGCGAGGCGCTCCTGCGCGACGGCAACGCCATGATCGAGCAGTTCCTGCCGCGGGCGACCATGGCGCCGCTGTCGCAGGAGGTCCACGACGCCTATCGCGCGCCCTTCCGCGACCCGGCCGCGCGCACGCCCCTCGTCGTCTGGCCGGGCCAGGTGCCCATCGGCGACGAGCCGGCCTACGTCGTCGCGGCGGCGGAGCGCTGGAACGCTTGGCTCGCGGCCTCGCCTGTGCCGAAGCTCGCGCTCTACGCCGAGCCGGGCATGTTCATGTCCAAAGCGGTCGCGATGGCCCAGGCGGATACGTTCCCGAACGTCACCCTGCGCGGCATCGGGCCGGGCCTGCACTTCGTGCAGGAGGACCAGCCGGACGCCATCGGTCGCGCCATCGCCGACTGGCTGCCAGGAACCTGACGGGAGACCCCCATGACGAACGACCCAACGCAACTGAACCCGCTCCGGCCCTCCGGGCGGCCCCTCGCCGTCGTGACGGGTGCCACCGGCGGCATCGGCGCCGCCTTGTCGCGCCATTTGGTGGACGAGGGCTGGGACCTCGTCCTCGCTGTGCGCGATACGACCGCCGCCGAGGCGCTGCGCCGCGATCTGCTGGAGCGTGACGACCGCGGCCAGATCGCCATGGAGACGGTGGATCTCGCTGACCGCGGGGCGCGGGCCGCGGCCGCCGCGCGCATCGCCGCCGCGCATCCCGCGATCCACGCCCTCTTCAACGTTGCGGGCATCCTGATCCCGGATGCGCGGCGCACCGCGACGGGCATCGACATGAACCTGGAGGTCAACGCGCTCGCCCCCATCGCGCTGGCTCACGCGTTCGCCGCTCCCCTCTCCGCCGGGGCCGCCGCGCGCGGGCGCGCCGTCGTCGTCAACGTCTCCTCGGACGCCATCGCGCTCTCGGGCCCGCTCGACGTCGACCGGCTGACGCAGCCGCGCAAGCCCGGCCTCTTTGGCGCCTACGGCCAGTCGAAGCTCGCGCTCACCGTCGCCACGCAGGCGATGGGGCCGGGCTACGGCGAACGCGGGATCGAGCTCTTCGCCGTCGATCCCGGCGGTAACCGCACGGCAATGACGTCAGGACAGGGCGCCCCCTTCTTCGTACGCTGGATGCAGCGCCTGCTGCCGGGCCCCGAGAAGGGGGCCGCCCATCTCGCTGCGCCGCTCGACGCCGCATGGGCCGGGCAGGGCGGCGCTCTGCTGAAGGGCGGCAAGCGCAAGCCCATCCCGAAACGCGCCGACGCACCCGAGACGGTCGCAGCACTCGAAGCGCTCGTCCGAAGTGAGATCGGCACGGGCTTCGCCCCGCCCGAGACGGCCCGCCCCTGATCGACGCGACATGAGGATTCCGCCATGACGACACGGTCCGCCCCCGCCCCGCGCCCGAGATAGCAGACCTACGGCCTTTGGGCGGTGCAGGTCCTGTTGGCCCTCGCCTTCCTCGCCGCCGGCACGGCGAAGCTGCTCGGCGTCGAGGACATGGTCACGATCTTCGCACAGATCGCCTTCGGCCAGTGGTTCCGTTACGTGACCGGCGGGCTGGAGGTGATCAGCGCCGTGCTCGTGTCAATCCCCGCGACCGCCTGGTTCGGCGCGGCGCTGCTGGCCTGCGTCATGGCCGGCGCCGCGCTCATCCACCTCGTCCTGATTGGCGGAAGCGCCGTTCCGGCCCCTCGTCCTGCTGCTGCTCGCCGCGATCGTCGCATGGGGCAGGCCTCCGTAAGGTAAGGACCGGCGGTCGTTGCGTTCCCTTGGATCGGCTTCGGCTGCCTAGTGACAGGAATGAACGCGACGGCCACTGAGCGACCCTTCATGGAAAGGGCTCGAACGGGGCCGGACGCGGATAGGTGATTCCAAGCACTTCTCGAGCATACCGGGCCCGGCCCTTCGCATCGCGGAGGGGATGGAATGAAGTTCAAGTGCTCCCACGACAGCTGCTTTCCGGACACGACGTGCGCTCTCGGTCATACGAGCCGAGCCGATTGCGAGTACTGGGCGGGGGAGGCACAGCCGTCGGATGAGGACCAATCATCGGCCGTCCAAGACACGCCCGAGTCGACGAGCGATATCCCTTGGAATGGTTACGTAATGGGCACGAGCGACCTAGCGATCCTTGGCGGAAGCGGCCGGCCGGCCGTTGTCGGGCTGATCGGCCCACCTGATTCCGGGAAGACGTCGCTGCTCGCGTACCTGTACATGTGGCTGCTCGAACACGGAACCGTTGCTGGATGGAGCTTCGCCGGCTCCTGGACGCTTGGCGGGTGGGAATCCGTCGTCCAGTACAGTCGGTGGACGAGCGAGCCGCCACCGTCGTTTCCGCCCCACACGTCGAGTGCCGGACGCCACCCGGGGATCCTCCACCTTGCTCTTCGAAGCCAATCGAATGGCCGGCTTCGAGACATGCTCTTGACCGATGCGCCAGGCGAGTGGTTCAGCCAGTGGGCTCGTGTCCCGGGGTCAACGGCCTCCGAGGGAGCGCGTTGGGTCATCGAGAAGGCCGACGCGCTCCTGCTCCTGGTCGACACCGGCGCACTGGCGGACGGTGCGAAGACCACCATCGAGACTCCGGAGACCATTGAAGCGTGCTTCGGCTGGGCGATTGTTGCCGCGACACGCCGATCACCCTTGGAGGTCGGCGCAGAGCCTCGCCTGTCCAACGACCCGTTCCTGGCGCTGCGGAGGTCACATGGAAGGCACTAATGTCCTCGTGCTCGGCGGCTCGGGTGCCGGGAAGACCGGGAAGACCCACTACGCTGGCCAACTCTTCGGTCGGATGCGCCATGACCGCAGTGGTCGCCTGCGGGTTCGCCCTGGCGGAGTAGACGACCTGTCGAAGCTGGAGGAAGTGCTCGCCTGTCTCGAAGAGGGACGAGCCGCTGGGCACACTCCCGCGGAGACGTGGACCGGAATTCGATGCGAACTCAAAGCAGACAATGGCTCCTCGGTGGTTCTCGAGTGGCCGGAGTACGCTGGGGAGCGGCTGTTCGCGATAGTCGACCGCCGCATGATGCCGGACGAGTGGCGCGAATCGGTTCGCGGCGCGTCTGGCTGGTTGCTGTTCATCCGTCCATCGACCCTGAAGCTCTATGAGGACCTGCTCGTCCGACCAACAAACGTGGAGCCACAGCACTCCGAGTCCTCGTATCCGCTGCACGAGCCCCATATTTCGTGATGGAAGCGACGGCCTCACACTTACACGCGAGGAGTGGGCAAAGCACATCGCGGCGTGGCGACAGAGCGGTGAATCGATGGCCGCGTACAGCGGCGCGCACGGCTTGAATGTGCACACGCTGAAGAACTGGGTTTACCGGTTGGCGAAGGAGGAGAAGAAGGCGAAGGCGTCGGGGTTCGCGCGAGTGCGGCGCCGACGTTCCAAGGTGCCGGCTACGGCGAGCGCGTCATTCGAGGCGCTCCGTGTGCACTGTGGGGGTGTGGTGGTGGAGGTACCGTCGTCTTTCGATGCGCAGTCGCTGGGGCGGGTGCTGGAGGTGTTGCGAAGCGCCGACCCGAAAGGGGGCGCGCGATGATCCCGGCGGGCGGTGTACGTGTCGCTGGAGCCGGTCAACATGCACTTGAGCTTCGACTGGCTCGCGGGGCTTGTGAAAGAGCGGATGGGGCGGTCGGCGCGGGACGAAGCGCTGTACGTGTTTCTGAATCGGCGTCGCACGCTGCTGAAGGCGCTCTTCTTCGATGGCAGCGGCTACTGCGTGTTCTACAAGCGGCTCGATCGGGGGCGGTTTCAGCTTCCGGAGCCGATGGGCGACGACGGCGACGTGCCGACGGTGGAGATGAGCGAAGACGAGCTTGAGCGGATGCTCGATGGAATGAAGCCGGCGGTGCCGCTGCGTGGCGCCGACACGCTGACGGTCCACTGAGCCTGCGTGGCGTGCGGGCCAGAAAACGGCCCAAGGCATCGAACTTGAGTCTCGACGACCGCGAGCCACGCGACTATCTCCAGTGACGTGACGCTTGAAGGAGTCGGCAGCGGACACGGGACAGGTCGCGACGACGTGCTCGCGGCCCTCCTGGCGAAGCTGGCGGAGCAAAGCGCACAGCTCACAGAGCAAAGCGCAAAGCTCACGGAGTTGGAGTGCGAGCGCGACAAGTACCGGCGCGCGTACGAGAAGTTCAAAGAGGAGCTGCTGCTGGTCAAGCGTCGGCTGTTCATCGCGAAGGCCGAGCGCG
>JBCCAW010000567.1:0-3914 GCA_039814655.1 Myxococcota bacterium
CTCACTGGGTTCAACCGCTCGACCGGGAGCAGAAGGACCGGCTCACGCCGGGGGCCAACCCCTTTTGGGAGCACGGGGAAGGTCGCCTCTTCACGGCGTGGCGCGGGGGCGTGCCCGTGGGTCGCGTCAGCGCCCAGATCGACCACAACCACCTGCGCCGCTACGACGATGGCGCGGGCTTCTTCGGCTTCTTCGACACCGTCGACGACGCGGGCGTCGCGCAGGCGCTACTCGCCCGCGCGGAGGGGTGGCTACGCGCCCGGGGCATGACCGCCTGCCGCGGTCCCTTCAGCCTCAACATCAACGAGGAGGTCGGCTGCCTCGTCGAGGGCTCGGACACCCCGCCCATGGTCCTCATGGGTCACCACGCGCCGTGGCAGGGGGGCCTCCTCGAGACCGCGGGCTACGCGAAGGTCAAGGACCTCTACTACTACCTCTACGACGTTCCCGAGGAGCTGCCGCCGCGCGCTCAGCGCGCACACGATGCCGTGCAGAAGCTCCCGGAGGTGCGCTTCCGGAGCCTCGACAAGCGGAAGATGCGCTCGGAGGTCACGACCTTCCTCGAGATCTTCAACGACGCCTGGCAGGACAACTGGGGCTTCGTGCCGGCCACGGACTCGGAGGCCGCGCAGATGGCCTCGGACTTCGGCCTCCTGGCGGACCCGGAGCTCGCGTTCTTCGCGGAGGTCGAGGGCGAGCCCGTCGCCTTCGTCATCGTGCTGCCGAACCTCAACGAGGCCATCGCGGGTCTCCGGGGCAAGCTCTTTCCCTTCGGCTGGGCGAAGCTCCTGGGCCGCCTGAAGATCGGTAGCCCCACGACGGGCCGGCTGATCATGCTCGGCATCAAGCAGAAGATGCGCGGCAAGAAGCGCTACGGAGCGCTCTCGACGGCGCTCTACGCGGAGGTCAGCCGCCGCGGACGCAAGGTGGGCATCGAGCAGGCGGCGCTCGGATGGACCCTCGAGGACAACCAGGCGATCAACCTCGGCATCCGCGCGATGAAGGCGAAGCGGTACAAGACCTACCGCATCTACGAGAAGGCACTCTGAGTCTGGCGCACCCTCGGTTCATTCACCCATTGCGTTCGATCCCTTAGGTTAGGGCGAAGGGTCCTCGCCTGAGGACGGTGCGTGTCTTGATCGGGATACGGGCGAGTCGAGGTTTTGTCCGGGTTCTTCGAGCGAGGCGTGGGCCGCGCGTTGATCTTGCTCCGCGCGCACCGTAGACGCCGGCCATGGCCCTCTGGCTCAAGGTGCTGCACGTCGTAGGCGTGGTGTTCTGGATCGGCGGCGTCGTCGCCGTCGCAGCCGTCGGCATGGCGGCGGCCCGGTCCTCCGCGGCGACCGCGGGCGCGTCGCTCGCTCGGACCGCGAACCGGCACGTGGCCACGCCGGGCCTCGTGCTCGCCTGGCTCGGCGGCCTCGCGCTGCTCGCCATGGGCTGGGGGGCCTACGCGAAGATGCCCTGGGTCCACATCAAGCTCACGCTCGGTCTCGTGGCGGCCGGGCTCAGCGGCGTTCTCGCCGCGCGGCTGCGCAAGCTCGAAGCCGGTGAGGCGGTGAGCGCCGGTTCGCTCCGCGTGCTGGCCGGGCTCATCGCGGCCATGGCGCTCGCCAACGTCGTGCTCGCCTTTGCCGGGCCGGGCTGGTTCGCTCGCTGACGCTCCCGGGGCGTCGGCGGGCCATGGTCTGTGAACGCCTGGTCTCGGTGGCGACGGCGCGGCGGGCCAGAGGCCGCTGATTTCGCGGGTGCTGGCGCCTGGCAGGCTTTCTGCTTACGGAGGGGACCATGACGGCCGCTTCCACCTTCCCCCGCACCGTCCCTCTCCTCGGCCTGGCCCTTCTTCTCTCCTTGGGCTCCGGCGCTTGCGCGCGGGACGACTCGCTCAGCGTAGAAGGGAGCGCGCTGCTTCAGGTTCCCGGCGAGGCGGAGACGGGCTTCGACTTTCCCGAGCGTGTCCGGCTCGCGGAGGAAGGCGTGGCGGCACCCGCGGACGCCATCGCGGGCAGCTGCACCTTGGGCGAGACCGCGGCCGGCGACCCGGTGCTGCGCGTGAGCCTTGAGGTCCCGCCGGGTACGGCGCTGGAAGGTGTCGCCATGGAGCGCTTTTCCCTCCGCCTTCCCCTCGAGGGCGCGGAACGGAGCGACGCCGAGCTCACGCTCACGCTGGCCGAGGGCGGGGCGAGTGCGCGGTCCGCCGAGGGTTGCGCGCTCCGCGTGCTCTACGCGCGGGACGGGGAGGCCGGGGTGACCGTGGACTGCGCGATCCTGACGCCCCGGGGCGTAGGCGACGTGGACGCGGAGCTCTTCTTCGCCGGTTGCCGCTGAGCGCTTCCGCGGCGCGCGGGATCCGAAGCATGGTGCCGGCGCGACGGCCTAGCGCGGCGCCCTCGAGCCGTCGCTCCCGGAGCGTCACGCCGCCGTCCCGCGCCGTGAGGAAGAGCGCGATCTCCTCCGCCTCGTAGCGACCTCGAACCTCCGCGTGCGGGTGGCCGAAGCGATGAAAGCGGGCCTGGCTGCCCACGGCCGCCTGGGGACGCACGGCGCGAAGAAACGCGAGGCCCGACGAGGTCCGCGACCCGTGGTGCGGGACCTTCAACACGTCGGCGCGGAGGGACAGGCGGCCCGCGTGGTGCCCGGCGACGAGCTCCGCCTCCGCGAGCGACTCCACGTCGCCCGCGAAGAGAACCCGCGCGGCTCCCGGCGCCTCGAGGCGTACGACCAGTGAGTTGTCGTTGAGGTCGTAGCCCGGGTCCCAGCTCGGGCAGGGCCAGAGAACCTCGAGGAGCGCGCCGCTTCGTCGGTGCCGGCCTCGGCTGGCTGCGCAGAGGGCGGACGACTCGCGGACCACAGTTCCCGACGCGGCGAGCGCCGCGACGACCCGGCTCGCCTCGGCGTCCGGTGTCTCGGCGCGCGCCTGCCCCGGCCACCAGAGCTCGCGAATGGGAACGCCGAGCTTCGCCAGGCCGCCAATATGGTCCGGGTGGGCGTGGGAGACGATGGCGAGGTCGATGGTCGACCGGCGCCGGGCGCGGAGCAGCGGCGCGATCACGTCCTGCCCGGCCGGCGCCGTGCCGGCGTCCACGAGAAGCAGGGCGCCCTCCGGGAGGTCCACGAGCGCCGCGTCGCCCTGGCCCACGTCGAGGAAGGTGACGCGAAGCGTACGCGGCTGCTCGCGCCAGCGAAGGTGCGCTTCGGCACCGGCGAGGCCGGCGAAGAGCAGTAGCGCGAGGACGACGCGCCGTGGGCCCCGGGCCAGCAGCAAGACGAGGCAGAGAAGGCAGAGCAGGACGCCCTGGGCCAGGTCCGGAGGCGGGAGGGCCATGCCCAGCTCGGGCGCGGCAAAGAGCTCGGCCCAGGCGGCGAGGGCGGCGCTCAGCGCCTCGAAGAGGGCTCCGGTGAGCGCCCCGACACCGAGCGTGGCCGCGAGGAGATGCGCGAAGGCGAGGGGCACCAGCAGCGCGACGGCGACGGGCACGACGGCCACGTTCGCGAGCAGGCCGAGCAGCGGAACGCCACCGAAGATCCACAGAACCAGCGGCGCCGTGGCCACGAGCGTGCGCGCCGAGGCCTCGAAGGCGGCCCGGAGCGGCCCGTGGCCCGGGGGCACGCCCAATAGCGCGAGCGTCGCGACGAGGGAGAGGAGAAAGGCGGGGCCGGGCACCTCCTTCGGCGCGGCCAGCGCGAAGAGCAGCGCCGCGAGGGCCAAGAGCGCCGAGGGGCGCGGTCGACGTCGAAGCGCGCGGAGGCCGAGACCCGCCGCCATGAGCAGCGCGGCGCGCCAGGCCGAGGGGGCGCCGCCGGCAAGGAGCGCGAAGGCCAGCGAACCCAGCGCTGCCCCGAGCGCCGCGGCGCGTCGCGGGTCCCGTGGCGGACGCGGAAGCGACGCCAGCCCGCGCACGAGCAGGCCGAAG
>JBCCAW010000516.1:0-4321 GCA_039814655.1 Myxococcota bacterium
GCCGGAGCGGGTGCGCCGGCGGCGCCGGCCATGGCGGAGGAGCCCGCGACGGCCCCGGCGACGGCCATGGCGGAAGCGCCGGTCGTGGCCGAGGCGCCGGCGATGAACGCGCCGGCGCCCGCGAGCCCGGCGGCCATGAACGCGGCGCCAGCGGACGCGCCGGTGCCGACCATGGACGCCACCGGTGCCGGGACGCCGACCGGGGGCGAGGTGCTCGCGGCCGTGGCCGCGGCGGAAGGAGAGGACGAGGAAGAAGACGAAGGGCCAACGCTCGATGCGCTCCGCGGCGACCCGAACAGCGTGGTGGCGCGCTGGCTCATGCGCGGCTTCTACGTGAGCCTGGACCGCGGCAACTTTCGTCGAAACGGCCGCCGCTACTGGCGGACGCAGAGCAACGGCTTCGTTCCCTACCGGGCCATCAACCCGCGGAGCGGGTCGGACTTCCAGGGCGTCGAGCTTCCCGAGGACCAGGGCCTGCCCTACGCCTTCGTCGTTCGGCGCCGAAACGTGGTTCGCTACGGGCGGTCCGACGCCGGGCGCTTCCGCCGCGCGCGCGGCCGGGTGCGCTTCCACGAGGCCCATCCCGTGCTCGAAGAGGTCGTGGACGGCGCGGAGACCTACTACCGCATCGACGAAGAGCACTGGCTCCGGGACCGGGACCTGCGCGTGGCGCGGGCCAACGACCGCCCGGCGGAGATCGGTGAGACCGACAAGTGGCTCGACATCGACCTGAACGCGCAGACGCTTGTCGCCTACGAGGGGCAGCGCCCGGTGTACGTCACGGTGATCAGCAGCGGTCAGAAGAACACGCCCACGCGTGAAGAAGACTGGGAGACGCTCCGCGGCCTCTTTCGGGTGAAGTCGAAGCACCTGACGGACACCATGGATGGGGACACGGCCGTGGACGGCCCCTACAGCGTCGATGACGTCCCCTACGTGCAGTACTTCGAGCTGGCCTACGCGCTTCACGGCGCCTTCTGGCACAACTCCTTCGGCGCGCCGCGAAGCCACGGCTGCGTGAACCTCGCGCCCCTCGACTCGCGTTGGGTCTTCGGCTTCACGGACCCCCCGCTCCCGGAAGGCTGGCACTCGAGCTACCCCTCCGACGAGCAGCCGGGCACCTGGATCTGGGTGCACGGCGACATGGAGTAGCGGGTCCCGGCGCGCTCAGTCCATGCAGCTGAACTGAGCGCCAAGGGGGACCGTGACGCTGCCTGCGATCTGAACGGGGACCGCATCGCTGCCGGGTGTGACGACGCCGAGGAGCGCGTCCGGCGTGAAGGTGAAGCGCGTCTCCGCAGGGGTGGTTCGCGTCGGCACCTGGCTCAGGGACACGGAGCCGACGGTCCCCACGGAGGCGCCGAAGGCCCGGCCCCGCGCGTCGACGTAGCTGAGCTGTACGCCCGAGGATTCGAAGCCGATGGGGTTTTCGCCGGGCACCACCGTGGGGTCCTCGATGGGGACGACGATCTGAACCCGTGCGGCCGCGTCGCTGCAGCCTTCGTCGCCAAACACGAGCACGGAGAGCACGGCTTGCGTGTCACAGTCCGGAACGGCGTTGAAGAGCGCCGAGGCGGACCGCGCCTCGAAGGGCTCGTCGCCGCTCACCTGTGGCCCGCTCCCGGGAGCGAGCTCGGCGCACGCAAAGGGAAGGCCCGCGTCGCCAGGCGCGCCGGCGTCGCCGCCTGCATCTTCCTCGGGCTCCGCGTCCCTTGCGGGACTCGGCGGGTTCGGCATGAAGCCGCTCCCGAAGCTCATGCGCTCCTCGTCGCCGCAGCCGAAGACGAGCAGGGACACGAGAGCGAAGGCCAAAGAGCGCATGCCTCAGCGTGTCATGCCGGTCCGGCGGCGCCGAACTTCGCGTGCCGCGGCCGCCCGCCATCGTGACAACTCTCACCGGCGCGACTAAGGCAGGAGCCATGCGCCCCACGGCATGGTTTCAGAGCGTCACGGGAGAGCCCACACGCTACCCGCTGAACGAGGTCCGCTACCGCGCCGACGACGGCGCGCTGCTCGAGGTGGTGCACGACGTCGACGCCCTCCGGACGCACACACCTGCCGCGTGGAGGCGCCTCCTCGACGAACGCTACGGGCGCACGCGCTGGCCCTACGGCTCCGGGGTCTGGAGCCGGCACGAGTGGGTGCAGCCCCACGTGGACGTCGAGAACGTGGTGAGCCTCTACGAGGGGAACTCCAACCTCTTCTGGGCTGAGCGCTACGGCAAGGAGCACCTCGGCCTGGCCGACGTCTGGGTCAAGCAATGCGGCACGAGCCACACGGGCTCCTTCAAGGACCTCGGCATGACCGTGCTCGTGAGCTCCGTGAAGCAGATGATCGCCGAGGGGAAACCCATCCGCGCCATGGCCTGCGCTTCCACCGGGGACACCTCGGCCGCGCTCGCCGCCTATGGCGCGGCGGCGAACGTCCCGGTCATCGTGTTGCTCCCGAAGGGCAAGGTCACCGCCGCGCAGCTCATTCAGCCGGTGGCCAACGGCGCCCTCGTGATGGCCCTCGACACGGACTTCGACGGCTGCATGCGCGTGGTGCAGCGCCTCACGGAGGATCCCACGCTCTACCTCGCGAACTCCATGAACTCGCTTCGCGTCGAGGGGCAGAAGACCATCAGCAGCGAGATCGTCCAGCAGTTCGACTGGGAGGTTCCCGATTGGGTCCTCGTGCCCGGCGGCAACCTCGGCAACGTGTCCGCCATCGCCAAGGGGTTTTTGGAGCTGGTCGAGCTCGGGCTCATCACCCGGCTCCCGCGCCTCGTCTGCTGCCAAGCCCAGCAGGCCAACCCGCTCTACCAGGCCTTCGCCAAGGCCGAGGCCGCGGGGCGGGACCTCGAGGAGCGCGATTTTACGCCCATGCACGCCGGCGAGACGCTCGCGAGCGCCATCCGCATCGGCAACCCGGTGAGCCTGCCCAAGGCCGTCAGAGCCCTCGTGCGCTGCCGGGGCGTCGTCGAACAGGCCTCGGAGCAGGAGCTCGCGGAGGCGGCCGCCCGCGCCGACCGGACCGGCATGTTCAACTGCCCGCACACGGGCGTGGCCCTGGCGTGCCTCGAGAAGCTGGTGCGCCGCGGCGTGGTGACGGACGGGGAGCGCGTGGTGGTCGTCTCCACGGCGCACGGGCTCAAGTTCACCGAGTTCAAGGCGGCGTACCATCGCGAGGAGCTGCCCTTCCCCAGCGCGGCGGCCAACCGGCCCCTCGAGGTGGGGAGCGATCCCGACGAGGTCGTGGCGGCGATACATCGCGCCCTCGACGCGACACACGGTTGAAATCCACCCGCCCTCGATGGCTCACTCGGCGCCGGAGGCCCGCCGTGACCATCTACAAGAGCGCCATTCCCGACGTCGACATCCCCGACGTCTCCGTCACCGACTACGTGCTGCGCCACGCGGCGACCAAGGCCGACCACGTGGCCTTCGTCGAAGGCATGAGCGGGCGCGAGGTGACCTACGGCGCGCTCGCCGCGCAGATTCGCGCCTTCGCCGGCGGGCTGAAGGCGCGGGGGGTCGGCCCCGGTGACACCTGGGCCCTGATGGCGCCGAACCTCCCGGAGTACGCGGTGGTCTTTCACGGCGTCGCCTACGCCGGCGCGACGGTCACGACGCTCAACCCCACCTACGGCGCCGAGGAGATCGCGTTCCAGCTCCGCGACTCCAAGGCCAGCGCCATCGTGACCGTGGAGCTCTTCCTGGAGACGGCGAAGGCGGCGGCGGCGAAGGTGGGCATCGAGACCATCGTCGTCATCGGGCCCGGCGACGCCACGCCCTTCACGGAGATCCTGGGCGAGCCCCTCGCGGAGCAGGTGCCCGTGGATTTCGCCACGCACGTGGTCGTCCTGCCTTATTCATCGGGCACCACGGGCTTTCCGAAGGGCGTGATGCTCACGCACCGAAACCTCGTCGCGAACCTCTGCCAGTGCGAGCCGCACCTCGGGGTCACCGGAGACGACGTGCTCTTCGCGGTGCTGCCGTTCTTCCACATCTACGGGATGAACGTGCTCATGAACTTCGGCCTCTCCATGGGCGTGAAGATCGTATCGCTGCCGCGCTTCGACATGGTGAAGATGCTCGAGCTCACGCAGGCTCAGAAGATCACGCACCTCTACCTCGTGCCGCCCATCGTGCTCGCGCTCGCCAAGCACCCCATCGTCGACAAGTTCGACCTGAGCTCGGTGACGATCATCTTTAGCGGCGCAGCGCCACTGGGCGGAGAGCTGGCCGAAGAGGCCGGCCGCCGGGTCGGATGCAGCGTGGGTCAGGGCTACGGAATGACCGAGCTCTCGCCCGTGTCCCACGGCATCGTGACCGACGAC
>JBCCAW010000699.1:0-2826 GCA_039814655.1 Myxococcota bacterium
ACCCGGAGGCGCGCTTAATCGATCTTCGCGCCCGCGTCGTCCCGGCGCGCCGGCACCGCCCGCGCCTGGGTGCCGGCGTCGCCGCGGGCCAGTTCCAGCGGGACTTCGACGGCGGCCAGACCTTCAGCCAGCCCCAGTGGGACCTCCACGGCACGCTCCGCTACGAGAGCCGGGACACGCTTGGAGGCCTTCGGCGCTTCACCGTCGAAGACCGTCCAGCGCTGGTCTTCGCCAACGCCGAGTTCCCGGAGGCCACGCGCCCGCGCTTCGGCAACGTGCTCCGGCTGGAGCTCGCCCAGCCCGGCTTCGTCGAGGCGCGCACGACGCTCACCGTCGGCGCCGAATACGAATACGGGCCGGACCCCTTCGACGTGTTCTTTCGCCACGCCGTCCGGCCCCACGCGGCCCTCGAGCGCCGCTTCCTCCGTCATCGGCTTCTCCTTCGCTTCGGCTGGCGTTCGGAGTTCTATCGGGTTCCCGCGGGACAGACCGCCCTCGGCGACGCCGGCATCCCCGCGAACTACGACCTCACCTACTTCGAGCAGCACGCCTTCTACGACGGCCGGGACCAGCCCGGCCGGCCGCGGCGCGGCTTCACCGTGAGCGCGACGCTGCAGGAGGCCGGGGACGAGCTGCGTTCGAGCTGGCGCTTTTTACGCATGCTCGGCGACCTGCGGGGCTATGCGCCGCTCTTCGGAGGGCGCCTCGTGCTCGCGGCGCGGCTGGCGCTCGCGGGCATGTACATTTTCGCCGTGGACGGGCGCCTCGACGCGAACCAGCGCGAGGTCGGACCGCGAAGCCTCCTCCTTCGTGGCGGCGGTCCCGTCGGGAACCGGGGCTTCCTTCCCGGCCGGCTCGGCGACGGCCCGGAGGGCGGGCTCCGAACGTGGCTCGCGAGCCTGGAGCTACGGGCGGCGCTCGGGACGAACCTGGAGCTCGCCGTTTTCGCCGATGCGGGCGACGTGAGCCGGGATCCCCGGCTCCGCGTCGACCACCCGCAGCTCAGCGTGGGCGGCGGCGTGCGCTACTACACCATCGTCGGGCCCCTGCGCCTCGACGTGGCCTGGCGCGTCGCCGGGGCGCAGGTGTTCGGGGCCGACGAGCGCGACGAGCGCGAGCCGGAGGACGACTCGCGCATCGGCGTCTTTCGCTACGAGGGGAGGCCCGGCGCGCTGCACCTCACCATCGGCGGCGCCTTCTGAGGCGGGCCCATAGGAGGTGCGCTCCGGTGCCGCGTCAGTCCACGCGCTGGCGAAGAATGACCATCTCGCTCGGGCTCGCGGCCTGGGCCGTCTGCTCCGCGGTCACGAGCATCTCGAAGGACTCGTGCGGCGTCGTCGTCTCGAGGTGGCCCTCGCGGTCGTCCTCGTCGTAGTTGAGCTGACCGATGAGCAGCGTGGCCTGGCCCTCCGGGCGCAGCCACACGCTGTACACCTCGGCGCCTTCGCTGACGCGGCCGGGGGGCGGGAGGTTCTCGATGTCGAGGGTGACGGCGAAGTTGGCGCCGTCCTTCTTGACCTCGAGCTCGGCGTCGGTGCCGACGGTGCGGTCCGTGCCCGTGAGCACGTAGCTCCGGGTGCCGCCGCAGCCCGTAAGGGCCGGCGCAAGGGCGAGGAAGGCGAGAAGGAAGCTGGAACGTAGTACTGCGTGGTTCATGAAGGGCTCCGTGGGCAGCGGTTTACGAGATTCGGGCCCCGACGCCAAGGGCCTGCTCGCTTGCCCCAGCGCCGCCGTTGCGCCGAGGCAACGCCCAGCGCTTGGGCTCCGCTCAAACGGCGCGGCCGAGGAGCCTCGCGGCGCGCTGAATCACCTGGAAGGTGCGCCTTCCCCGGTCCTTGGGAGCGTCCCGGCGTAGCTCGAGCAGCTCCCCGCTCGCGTAGCCGTTGACGAGGGGAGCCTTGACTGCCGCCGCACGGAGGCGCTGGCTGGCGCGATCGCGCGCGGCGCCGCTCCGCTGAAGGCATCGCGAGGCCGCCTGTTCTACGGCCTGGAGCTCACTCTTCAAGCCTCGACGCGCCTTGGCGACCTCGGCCTCCGTAAAGCGCGGCGCGCCGCCGATGGCCTCGTGCAGGCCGTGGTCTCGCTCCGGCAGCTCCTCGAGCACCGTCGTCAGCGGCGTCTCTTCCCAACCCTCGATGTGCGCTCCGCCCTCCGTTGCGTTGATGAGGCGCCGTTCCCTCGCCTCCCGTTCCTTCACCAGGTGCAGGTACTTGGCGACGTTGGCGAAGGCCGGCGCGGAGTCCACGCGGCCTTCCGCGTTACCCCAGGCCGGCAGGGACAGGGCCGGGGAACGGCGTGGCGCGGGGATGTCGTGCTCGCTGAAGAGGCGCCAGACGTCCTCGTCGACCTCGAAGTGCACGGCGTCCCCTTCGACACGCGCGCGCCACATGTCCCGCCCGCAATGCGATGCGTAGAGCCGGCCGCCGGGGAAGGCGCAGTCTTGGCCGAGCAGCACGATGGGGTCGGCTCCCCAGAGCAAGCAGGCGCGAAGCGCGAGGTTGGCCACGTTCCCGGCGCTCTCGAAGCGCGGCATGGGGAGGTGCCGGGCCACGTGCTCTCCACCGGCAGCGCCAAAGCCCACGAGCTTGGGCTCGACCTTGGCCTCGAAGCTCGCCTCGTGCGTCGAGAGATCCAGGAGCAGGGCCTTGGCGCTCACCGCGAGCTGGTGCGCGTGGGGCAGGGACTCGAGGGCGCAGAGCACGTCCACGGTGCCGCCGGCGTGCTCCACGGCCTTGGCGGCCGTGTTGACGGCGAAGACCGCGCCCCGCTTCGCAGCCTCGGCGACGAGGTGCACGTTCCCGTCGAGGCTCGGGCCGGCGCTGACGA
>JBCCAW010000530.1:0-4224 GCA_039814655.1 Myxococcota bacterium
CCCTCGAGGGCCGCGTCGGCCTTGAGCTCCGGGAGACCGACCATCTCCTCGAACTTCTCGACGAACTCCACGTCGACCACGTCCCAGCGCGGGTCTTCCTCCTTCGACTTCCCGTCGAAGTACTTGTGGTCCGGGTCGAACTGCGTGGCGTCGGGCCGTGCCGGTCCCGCGATGCGGATGACGCCCACGGCGCCCGGGGGCTTCGCGTTCGAGTGGTAGAAGAGGACGAGGTCTCCCTTCTTCATGGCGCGCATGAAATTCCGCGCCTGGTAGTTCCGGACGCCCTCCCATTCTTCGGTGCCGTCGCGCTCCATGTCGTCGATGGAATACACGTCGGGCTCGGACTTCATCAGCCAGTACTGCCGGGGCATGGGTGAGTGATAGCGCACCTGCGCCGTAGGCGCGGAGCGGACGCACGACTAACGTCCCGGCGACGGGACCGCGGACGCAAGGGGCCCGGGAGACCGCACCATGGACACGCCTCGCACGCCCGACTCGATGGACGCCTTTCTGGACGGCGTGAAGGCCCGCAACGCGCACCGGCCCGAGTTTCTTCAGGCCGTGCACGAGGTCGTCGAGACCGTTTGGGACCTCGGCCAGGAGCCGCGCTACCGCGACGCCGCGATCCTCGAGCGCCTCGTCGAGCCGGACCGCGTGGTGCGCTTTCGCGTCACCTGGGAAGACGACGACGGCGGCGTGCACGTCGAGCGCGCCTGGCGCGTGCAGCATTGCGGCGCCATCGGACCGTACAAGGGCGGGCTCCGCTTTCACCCGTCCGTGGACGAGAGCACGCTGCAGTTCCTCGCCTTCGAGCAGACCTTCAAGAACGCGCTCACGGGCCTGCCCATGGGCGGCGGCAAGGGCGGCGCCACCTTCGACCCGAAGGGCAAGAGCGACCGGGAGGTGCGGCGCTTTTGCCGGGCCATGATGCGCGAGCTGACGCGCTACGTGGGCGCCGACGTGGACGTGCCCGCCGGGGATATCGGCGTGGGCGCGCGGGAGGTGGGGTACCTCTTCGGCGCCTTCCGCGATCTCACCGGTCGCTGGGAGGGCGCCTTCACGGGCAAGCACCCGAGCTACGGCGGCTCGCTGCTCCGGCCCGAGGCGACGGGCTACGGCCTCGTGTATTTCGTCGAGCGCATGCTCTCCGATCAGGACGAGTCCCTCGAGGGCAAGACCGCGGCCGTGAGCGGTTCCGGGAACGTGGCGCTCCACGCCATCGAGAAGCTCCTCGACTTCGGCGCCAAGCCCGTGACCGCGAGCGACAGCGGCGGCTTCGTGCACGACCCGGAGGGCATCGACGCGGAGAAGCTCGCCTTCCTTCGCGAGCTCAAGCTGGAGCGACGCGGCCGGCTCCACGAGTACGCCGAGCGCTTCCGGGGCGCCCGCTTCCACGAAGGCCGGCGCCCCTGGGGCGTGGGCGCGGCGCTAGCGCTGCCCTGCGCGACGCAAAACGAGCTCGACGCGAGCGACGCGGGCGCGCTGATCGAGGGCGGCTGTCAGATCGTGGCCGAGGGCGCGAACATGCCCACGACCGCGGACGCCGTGGAGCGACTGCAGAACGCCCGCGTCGCCTTCGGCCCGGGCAAGGCGGCCAACGCCGGCGGCGTGTCCGTGAGCGGCCTCGAGCAGAGCCAAAACGCGCAGCGCCTCTCCTGGACCGAAGAGGACGTCGACGCGCGGCTCCAGCAGATCATGCACGACATTCACGCGACCTGCGCGCGCGAAGGCAAGCGCGACGACGGGAGCATCGACTACGTCGCCGGCGCCAACCGCGCCGGCTTCAAGCGCGTGGCGGACGCGCTCCTCGCGCAGGGCTTCTGACGGCTAGCGCGTCGGCGAACGAACGAAGGCGGCGACGGCCTCGAGTAGCGGCGCATACACGTGCGCACCGATATCAGCCGGCGTGAGCAGCCTCCGGTCCGGCTGGTCGATCCAGTTCAGCGCGTGGGTCAGGCCGCGGAAACGCCGAAAATCGCGCGGGCCCGCAGCGCCGCCGAGCGCAGCTTCCCAGGCCTCGAGCTCCGCGAGGGGCACGTTCCAATCGTAGCCGCCTCCGACGAGCAGGAGCGGCGTGGAAACGGTCCGAGCTGCCGCCTCGGCGCGTTCCCCCACCGCGATCATCGAGCGCCAGAAGAGCGCCGGGGCGCCGAGCACCGGCGTGTCCTCCGGGAGCGTGCCGGCCCGGAGCCCGGCGAGCTGCGCGATGGCGCCGTCGAGGGCGGCCGTGGCCTCCGCGACGGTCTCCGGCGCCGCGCCCCCTTCGTTCATCAGCTCCACGACGCGGTCGCGCTGCGCGCCGAGCAGCGCGTCGATGGGGCGATGGGCCGCGGCGAGCATCACGCCTCCCGCGAGCTCCGGGCGCGCCTCCGCAAGGAGCGGAACGAAGGTCGCACCCTGGCTGTGGCCAACGACCACGCATCGGGAGCCGTCGACCTCCGGCGCCTCGCCGAGCGCGTCCAGCATGGTCGCTGCGTCGGCCACGAAGACGTCGGCGGTGAGATCCGGGGGCGGCGGGGGGTAGCCGTTGTCGGCGCAGCCGTTGAAGGGACCGCAGCTCCGCTTGTCGTAGCGGAGCACGGCGATGCCACGGCCGAGGAGCCCCTCGGTCAGCTCATCGAAGGTCGCTACCTCGAAACCGAAGCCCATCCCAAGCTGTCCACGTGACGCCTGGTGGCGGGAGTTGGGTCCGGACCCGTGCACCAGCAGCACGCCCGGCGCGGGAGTGGCGGAGGAAGCACCGGGAGGGAGAGACAGCGTGCCCGCGAGCGCGACGCCGGCGGCGGGAACGCGGATCTCGCGATGCGTCGGCGTCATGGCGAGACCGGGCGACGTCGAAGGGTCCGCGGGCGGCCGGGGAGCACAGGCCACGAGCAGGGCGACGACGCACGGCGCCGCGGCATCAACGCTCGCTCGCACGGGCCCTCGCGGCCTGGAAGAGGGGGAGCTCCGCGGCGAAGGCCGCCTGGAAGGCCGGCCTCTTGCGGTGCGCGGAGAGCGCCGCGGCGAGCGCAGGCGTGGGGCCGAGATCGATGCCTGCGGCGCGCGTCCAGCTCAGCAAGGTGACGAGGTAGATGTCCGCGAGACCGAAGGCGTCCATGAGCGTGTCCCGGTGCTGCAGCGCGGCGTCGAGAAACGCCAAACGCGTCGACACCTTGGTCATCGCATAGGCCCGGGCGCCGTCGTTCGAGTCCGGGTCGAAGAGCGGCCGAAAGATGGCCTTGTGCACCTCGGTCCCGAGAAAGACGAGCCACGCGAGCTCCTCGCCTCCGTCGTCCGGCGGAGCGGCGCCGCCCAGGGCCGCGATGGTGCGCAGGACCACGGGGATCTCCGTGACGAGGCGTCCATCGTCCAAGCGCAGCGCCGGCACCTGCCCGAGCGGGTGCACCTGCCGGTAGTCCTCGCCACCAACCCGAAGACGCGCGCTCGGGAGGTCCACCTCGACGTAGTCGACCTCGACGCCGTGATGGTGGCAGGCCACGCGGGCGGCGAGGGAGCCCGACATGGGCGAGAAGTAGAGCAAGGGCATGGTGCGGAGCCTCGCCGTCGCCGCCGCGCGACGCAACGGTCGCTGGCAGCGCCGGATCGCACTTCAGGGCGAGGGTACTAACCTCCGGGCCGTGCCTCCCTACTCACGCCCCACGTCCTTGCTGCTGCTTCTGAGTCTCGCCGGATGCAGCCCGGGTCCGGAAGCCGTCGCGCCGCGCTCGAGCGAGGTGGTCTACGGCGACGACGGACGCCTCGAGCCCGAAGACGCGGCCCCCGGCGACGCCGCGCTCACGGCGAGCGTCGGCGCGCTGGTCCGGCTTGGCGATCTGCGCCGGGTCGCCGGCGGTCGCTGGGATCTCTCGGCGCTCGTGCCCGATCTCCAGAGCGAGCAAGGGCTATGCGACGACGAGAGCTTCCTCGAGCAGCCGACCGCCGGCTTCTGCTCGGGCACGCTCATCGCCGACGACCTCGTGCTCACGGCGGGCCACTGCCTCTCTTCGGCGGACTGCCGGAACACGCTCTTCGTCTTCGACTACACCTGGGCGGACGGCGAGCTCGGCGTCATCGAGGACCAGGACGTCTTCGAGTGCGCGCGCGTGGTCGCGCGGCGGCCACCGAACTCCATCGGCCTCGACCCGGAGTACGCGATCTTCCAGCTCGACCGTCCCGCGACCGGCCGGCCCCGCGCCACCGCAACCCCCCACAGCGGGGGCTCCCACCCCCGGGGCGGCCCCC
>JBCCAW010000653.1:0-3163 GCA_039814655.1 Myxococcota bacterium
CGTCGCGTGGCGAAGCGCGCGGCCGATGCTCCGAAGCACGATGTCTTCGAAGCGCACGTAGCGGTCCTCGGGCCCCGGCGTGCCCCAGTCGATGACGTAGACGTCGTGCCCCTCGTCGACGAGGTATTCGACGAAGCTCCGCCCGGGCATGAGGTCGAGCACGTACCAGCGGTTGATGAGCGAGGGCACCATCACGATGGGCGTGCGCTCCCGCGGCGCCTCGGGCCCGCGAAAGTGGAGCAGGCGCCATTTGTTCTCCGCGTACGCGACGTCGTGAGGCGTCTGGCCCACGGCGGGCTCGGGCCGCCGGGTCAGGGCGAGGAGGCGGGTCGTGGCCTTGGCGATGCGAAACACGGGTTCGTTCCTGGCGGCAAGAGCGCCGCGGGGGCGGCGAGGGGGCGAGGCGACGGAAGTCTAGCGAGGACCCCCGTAGAGCGCGGCGAGTGCGGCCTCGTAGCGGGCCACGACCTGCTTGCGCTTCACCTTCAGCGTGGGCGTCAAGAGACCGCCCTCCACGGAGAGCGGCTCCGTCACGACGACGAACTTCTTGAGCGTCTCGAAACGGGCCAGCTCTCCATTGACCCGGGCGACCGATCGCTCGAGCGCGGCCTGGAGCGCCGCGGGCTCCGCGTGCTTCGCCTGCGCCTCGGCGCTCGGCCAGAGCGCGGCCACGAGGTACTTCCGCCCGTCGCCGTAGACCACGCAGTGGTCCACGAGGGGATCGTGCTGGAAGCGGATCTCGATGTTGGCCGGGGCCACGTTCTTGCCGCCGGCGGTCACGAGAATGTCTTTCTTCCGGTCGACGATCTGCAAAAAGCCATCGTCCGTGAACCTGCCGATGTCGCCGGTTCGAAAGAAGCACTCGTCTTCGAAGGCCTCGGCGCTCGCCTCCGGGTCCCGGTGGTAGCCGGCAAAGACGTTCGGCCCCTTGGCGAGAATCTCCCCGTCGCTCGCGAGCTTGAGCTCCACGCTCGGCAGCGGCTTGCCGACGCTGTCGAAGCGAAAGTCGTCCGGGCGGTTGAGCGTGAGCGTTGGGCTGCACTCCGTCAGGCCGTAGCCCTCGATGATGAGCAGGCCACTTGCGTAGAAGAGCTCCTTCACCTCGCGCTTCAGTCCGGCGCCGCCGCTCAGGCAGAAGCGGAGCCGGTCGCCGGTCAGCGTTCGCAGCGGCTCTCCCGGCGCGCCGGCGAGCGTCGCCAGCTTCTCCCACACGCTCGGTACGCTCATGAACACGTGGGGCCGCACGTCCGCGAGCCGCGTGAGCACGTCCTTCGGCTCGCAGAGCGTGCTCGTCCAGCCGAGCTGGTTGCCGAGGCAGGCCTCCCCAAAACCGAAGATGTGGCTCATGGGCAGCCAGAGCAGGTCGACCATGCCCTCCTCGACGAGGGGCCCGTTGCAGCGGAGCCAGTCGCTCCCGTTCTCGCCCACGTTGCGATGCGTGAGCGGCACGCCCTTCGGCCGGCCGCTGGTCCCGCTCGTGTAGAGCATCACCGCGTTCGCCTCGAGGTCGATGGCACTCAGCCGCGCCTCGAGCGCCTGCGGGTCCGCCGCGTGCGCCGCCGCGCCACGTCCGCAGGCCTCGCCGAAGGAGACGAAGCGCGCCTCGATCTCGTCCCGCTTCGGCATGCCTTCGCCGAGGCGCGCCGCCGTGGCCACCGGGTCGAGGTCGTCCGAAAGGCAGACGAGCCGCCGTACGCCGGCGTAGCGGGGCCAGGCGCGCAGCACGCGCTCGAGCAGCACCTCGCCGTCGACGAACACCACCGTGGCGCCGCTGTGCTCCACCACGTAGCCGGCCTGCTCCGGCGTGCTCGAGCCGTAGATGGGCACCATGGCGCCGCCGGCGGCCGGGATGCCCAGCGCCGCCGAGAGCCACTCCACGCGGTTGGCCGCGAAGATGCAGGCGAACTCGCCGGGGCGCAGGTCCTCGTGGAGAAAGAGCGCCGTGTCGCGGACCTGCGCCGCAAAGGCCCGCCAGCTCACGGGGGCGAGCGCGCCGTCGGGGCCGCCCTCGACCCAGAAGCGCGGGGCATCACCGAGCCGCGCCGCCTGCTCGAAGACGATGCGTGGCGCCGGGCGCACGTCGAGCAAGGGGGTGACGTCCACCTACTCCGCCTCCTCCCAGGCGTTCCGGCGCGCCTCGAGGTCGTGCAGCTTCTCCTCGAGATCGATGAGCCGGCTCTGAAGCTCGTGGAGCGCGTGCAGCGTGCGCTGCTGGTCGTTGCGCGTCGGGAGGCCGAAGAGGGACCACCAGGCCGCGGCCATGCGCTGCTGCTGCGCGCGCCACTGGGCGATGGCGCCGAGCAAGGAGCCGCCGGGCTCGAGGAGACTCGCGCTCCGGAGCATGCTCTCGAAGAAGGGAGACGCGGCGCGCTCCCAGGCGTCGTAGCTCTCCTTGAAGAGCTCCCAGCCGCGCAGCGTGTCCCAGGGCGTCTCGCCCGGCGCCGTGCCCGCGGAGCGTTCGCCCGTCCCGAGGAGCGTGGCGAGGGGCCCGAGCCAGGGCGCCGTCCGCCCGTCCGTGTCGTCTCCGTTGACCGTCATGCCCCGTCCTTCGCCCCGGTGAACGTCTAGGCCCGCCGGCTCGTGCTGCCGCCATGCTGCAGGCGCAGCACGGCGAGGGCAAGGCAGGCGAGGGCGCCAGCGGCCGTCGCCTGCTGTCCGCGAGCGCTTGCGAGCAGGGCCCCGGGCCCCTCACCCTTGCGCGGTGATCACGGTCAAGAAGTACAGCAACCGGCGGCTCTACGACACGGACTGGAGCCGCTACGTCACGCTGGACGAGGTGGCCGGCCGCGTGCGAGGCGGCGACGACGTGCGCGTGTTCGACGCGAAGTCCGGCCGGGACCTCACGCAGACGGTGCTCGTGCAGATCATTCTCGAGAGCCGCGGCGCAGCGCAGCTCCTTCCCGCGCGACTCCTCGCCCAGCTCATTCGCCTGGAGGATGCGGAGCTGGCGGAATTCTTCGGCAATTGGATGAGTTGGTCCTTGGAGGCCTACCTGGCCGCGAAGCGCAGCGTGACCGCCGCGGGTCCCTTCGCGGCCATGCCCATGCACGCCACGGAGGCCCTGGCGCGTCTCGTCCGCGGCGTGGGCGGCCGGCGCGCCGAGGTGGCGGGGCCCGCCCTGGCCGCGGCGCCGGAGCCCGACGTCGCCTCCCCCGCCTCGGGC
>JBCCAW010000119.1:0-12624 GCA_039814655.1 Myxococcota bacterium
CGACGAGGTCGTGGCTCGCGGCCCGGGCGCGCTCGTCGCCTTCGGTCGCGATGGCGATCACCTTCGCGTCCCGAGCCTTGGCCTCTTCCAGGTTCGACAGGCTCCGGTCGTAGGACGAGTCCCTGTGGCAGATCACGATGACCGGCACCCGCGCGTCGAGGAGCGCGATGGGCCCGTGCTTCATCTCGCCGGCAGCGTAGCCCTCGGCGTGCACGTAGCTGATCTCCTTCAGCTTGAGCGCACCTTCGAGAGCCATGGGGAAGCTCAGGCCCCGCCCCAGAAAGAGCACGTCGCGCGCGTCCAGGTAGCGCCGCGCGAGGTTCGCGACGAGCTGCCGCGTGCCCTGGAGCGTGTCCTTGATGAGCATGGGAAGGCGCGCGAGCTCCTCCACGAGCCGCCGCGACTCCTCCGGCGGCAGCGTGCCCTTGCGGCGTCCGAGCCAGATCGCGAAGAGCAGCAGGTTCACGAGCTGCGCCGTGAAGCACTTGGTCGAGGCGACGCCGATCTCCGGGCCGGCGTGCGTGTAGAACACCGCGTCGGCCATGCGCGGGATGGCGCTCCCGATGACGTTCGCCACGGCGAGCACCTTCGCGCCGCGGGCCTTCGCTTCCTTCGCCGCGACGAGCGTATCGAGGGTCTCGCCGGAATGGCTCACGGCAATCACTAGGTCACCGGGCCCGACCACGGCGCGACGCCCTCGGAACTCGCTCGCCAGCTCCACCACCGTGGGCACCTGCGCGAGCTGCTCGATGAAGTAGCGACCGGCGAGGGCCGCGTGGTGGCTCGTCCCGCAGGCGAGCAGCACCACGCGCGCGATGGCCTCCGCGTCGGATGCTTCGAGGCCCATCTCGCTGCCGTTGACGTCGCCGCCTTCCCGGTCGAGGCGGCCGCGCAGCGTGTCTTCGACGGCCCGGGGCTGTTCGAAGATCTCCTTCAGCATGAAATGCTTGAAGCCGGCCTTCTCCGCCATGACCGGCGACCAGTCGATGTGCTCCGGCGCGCGCTCGACGGGCGCGCCGGCCACCGTCGAGATGCGGATCTTCCCGGCTTCGAGCACGGCCAGCTCCCCGTCCTCGAGGAAGATCATGTCCCGCGTGTAGGGGAGCAGGGCCGGAATGTCCGAGGCGCAATAGGCTTCGCCCTCGGCCACGCCCAGCACCAGCGGCGAGGCGCTCTTGGCCACCACGATGCGCTCCGGCTCGTCCTCCCGGAGCACGGCGATGGCGTAGGCGCCGTGGAGCTCGCCGAGCGCCTTCCGCACCGCGGCCTCCAGGTCGCCACCCTGCATGAGCGTGCGGTGCACCAGGTGCGCCACGAGCTCCGTGTCCGTGTCGCTGACGACCTCGCATCCCTCGGCGAGGAGGCGCCGTCGGAGCTCGTTGTGGTTCTCGATGATGCCGTTGTGCACCACCACCACGGGGCCGGCGACGTGCGGGTGGGCGTTCACCTCGTTCGGTCGGCCGTGCGTCGCCCAGCGCGTGTGGCCAATGCCGACGCGGCCCAGCAGCGGGCGTTCGCGAAGGGCGCTCTCCAGTTTTCGGAGCTTGCCGACGGCCCGCACGACGTCGATGCGGGCTTCCCCGCGCACCGCGAGGCCCGCGGAGTCATAGCCCCGGTACTCGAGGCGCCTGAGCCCGTCGAGGAGGATGGGGCCTGCTTCTTCCGGGCCAACGTAGCCGACGATGCCGCACATATTAGTCCGTTGCTTCGTTCACGATGTCGTTCGCGGCGGCGAGCTCGAGGGTCACGTTGCCCTCGCCGTCCACGATGGCCACGCGACCGTAGGCCGTGAGCGATTCGGCGATCTGCGCCGCCTCGCCGACGACCACGACGAGGGCTTCGTTCGGGCGCATGTGGGCCCGCGCGGCCGCGAGCGCCTCCGGGGCGCTCACCTGGCGAATCTGCGTTCGGAAACCGTCCCAGTAGTCGTCGCTCAGGCCGAAGACGCGCAGCTCGCTCACGAGGTTGGCGATCTTCCCGGGCGTGTCGATCTGCAGCGGGAAGGAGTCCGAGAGGTAGCGATGCGCGTTCGCCAGCTCCTCGTCGCTCGCCGTCTCGCGCGTGATGGCGTCGAGGTTCTCGAAGAAGGCGCGCATGGCTTCCGCCGTCACCTCCGTGCGCACCTGCGCGTAGGCGAGGAAGGGGCCCACGTCGACGCGCTCACCGACGACGCTGTAGGCGCCGTAGGTGAGGCTGCGCCGCTCGCGAAGGTCCATGAAGAGCCGCGACGCCGCGGATCCGCCCAGCACCTGGTTGGCCACCATGAGCGGCACGTAGTCCTCATCGCCGCGCTCGATGGCGAGGTTGCCGATGACGATGACCGATTGCACGGAGCCGGGCCGGTCGACGACGGTGATGGTGCGCGTCGACCGCTCCGGCGGCGCGCCGCGCTCCCGGCCCGCGGGGGCCCGCCCTCGCCAGCGGCCGAAGGCGCGTTCCGCGGCGCTCTCCACGGCCTCGGGCGTCACGGCGCCCACGGCCACGAGGTGCGCGTTCGCGGGCACGAAGTAGGTGCGGTGCCAGCGCTGGAGGTCCGTGCGCCGGACCCGCTCGACGGTCGCCGGGGTCGTCTCGATGCGGCCGTAGGGGTGGTCTCCGTAGAGCCCGGCGTAGAGGGCGCGGCGCGCCAGGAAGAACGGCTGCTTGGCGAGGAGCGCGAGCCGGTCTTCCTCGCGGCGCTTCAGCTTCGCGAGCTCGGCGCTGGCGAAGGCCGGCTGCGTGGCGACCTCGGCGAGGATGTCCATGGCCTCGTCGAGGTGCTCCGAGAGCGCGCGGAAAACGAGGGAGACGGTCTCCTGGTCCGCTCCGGTGCTCAGGTCGGCGCCGAGGAACTCGATGCGCTCGGCCAGCTCGGCGCTCGTCTGACGGCGCGTGCCTTCCTTCAGCATGTCGGCCACGAGGCTCGAGAGCCCCTGGAGGTTGGCCGGGTCCGCCGCCGCGCCGCTCTCGATGACGAGGCGGAGGTAGACGACGGGGAGCTGCTCCCAGCGCACGACGTTGAGCTCGAGGCCGTTGGCCAGCTCGCTGCGCGCGATGGGCGGGAAGGCGATGTCTCGCGCGGGGCCAGAAGCCGGCGGCGCCTCGCGTGTGGCCGGGGGAGTCGCCGTCGCTTCGTGCGGCCCTTCCTCCGCGGGCAGCGTTTGCGCCGCGGGCATGGAGCTGCAGGCCAGGGCGCCCGCGAGCGCCGCGAGCGCCGCGAGCCGGTGGCGCGTCGGGAGGCGTAGCGTGGGCGCGGCGGAGACCGCGCGCCGAGCCTCGCGCTTCGTGCTTTGCCCGCTCATCGTCCGTCCTCCTCGGCGCTCTGCGTCGGGACCACGTCGAGCACCGTGCGGTTCGTCGCCGGGAAGTACTGCCCCGCCACCCGCTGGACGTCCTCGGCGCGGACGGCCAGGTAGCGCGCGAGCTCCGTACGTACGAGCGCCGCGTCACCGCTGTAGAGCTCGAACTCCGCCAGCACCTGCGCGCGGCGCAGGTTCGTCTGCATGCCGAAGAGGAAGTAGCTCCTCACTCGGTTGTGCGCCTTCGCGAGCTCCCGCGCCGTGATGCCACTGGAGGCCACGGCTTCGAGGGCCGCCGCGATGCGCGACCGGGCCTCCGCCGGCTCGTGCCCAGCGGCCATCTGACCGTAAAAGGAGAAGAGGTCCGGTCCGCGTCGGTCATCCGTTCCGACGTAGATGGACTGGCAGATCTCCGCCTCCTTCACGAGCTCTTGGTACAGCCGGGAGCTCTCGCCGTCGCCGAGGACGAGCGCGAGTAGCTCGAGGGCGTAGTGGTCCGCCTCCCGGGCAGGCGGGATGTGATAGGCCATGTGGAACGCGGGCAGCTCGGCCAAGGCGTCGGGCATCACCTCGCTCCGCTCAGCGGTCTGCGGCTGCAGGGGCTCCGGCGTGAACTCCGGCACGTCCCCGCCCGGGATGTCGCCGAAGTACGACTGCACCATGGCCAGCGCCTCGGCAGGGTCGAAGTCCCCGGCGAGGCTCAGGACCGCGTTGCCTGGCTTGTAATAGGTGTCGAAGAACGCCTGCACGTCCTCGAGGGTGGCGGCGTCGAGGTCCCGCATGTCGCCGATGACCGAGTGCGCGTACGGCCAGTAGTCGCCGTAGGCGAGCTCGTTGATGCGGAGCGAGCTCGCGGCGTAGGGCTGGTTGTCTACGCGCTGGCGCCGCTCCTCCTTCACCGTGGCGCGCTGATTCTCGAAGTTCTCCGCGGTGATGGCGAGGGAGCGCATGCGATCGGCCTCGAGCCAGAGGCCGAGGGCGAGCTCGTTCGAGGGCAGCGTCTCGTAGTAGTTCGTGCGGTCCTCGCTCGTCGTCCCGTTCATGGAGCCGCCGCGGTTCGTCACCAGCGCGATGTGCTCGGCCTTGCCCACGTTGGCCGACCCCTGGAACATCATGTGCTCGAAGAGGTGCGCGAAGCCGCTCCGCCCCTGCACCTCGTTGCGCGAGCCCACGTCGTAGTAGACGGCGATGGCCACCGTCGGCACCGTGCGGTCCGGGCTGAGCACTACGCGGAGACCGTTGTCCAGCGTGTGGCGCTCGATGGGCAGCCGGGCCAAAGAGGAAGCCGCCGCGTCGTCGCCCTCCTGCGCCGGCGCCAAGAGCGGTACGGAAACCGCCAGCGCGAGGAGCACGCCGGCGGTACGGCGCGAAACCAGGGTCGTCGTTCTCATCAGCGTCCTTCGGGCCCGGGGCCTGGGGAGCGGCTTATCACGGCCTCGGAGCCCTGCCAGGGTGAGGCAGCTGGCGACGCGCCTTGACGGCCCCCCGGTCCCCCCGCAACATCGCCGATCCCCATGACGGCAGCCGTTCTTTCGATTGGTACCGAGCTCACCCGCGGCGAGCTGATCAACTCGAACGCGGCTTGGCTCGGCGATCAGCTCACCGGCCTCGGGCTTGAGGTGCGCACGCACCTCACCGTCGGCGACGACCTGGGCCACATCGGTGGCGTGCTGCGGCGCATGGCGAGCGAGGCGCGGGTCATCGTGGCCACCGGCGGCCTCGGTCCGACCTCCGACGACCTGACCGCGCGCTCCGTGGCGGCGGCGCTCGGCGTCGAGCTGGTGCGAGACCAGGCCAGCTATGAGCACATCCGGCGCCTCTATGCGTCCCGTGGCCGAGAGCTCGCGGGGCAGAGCGAGAAGCAGGCGGACTTTCCTGCGGGCGCCGACATCTTGAAGAACCCCATCGGCACCGCACCGGGCTTCGCCGTGGACGCCTTCGGCGCCCGGGCCTTCTTTTTGCCCGGTGTGCCGCGGGAGATGAAGGCCATCTTCCGCGAGACGGTGATGAAGCACGTCGCGAGCCTCGGGACGCGGACCACACACCAGGTGCACCTCCGGCTCTTCGGTCTGCCCGAGTCCGAGGTCGGTGACCGGCTCGAGGGCCTGGAGACGGACGGGGTCACGCTCGGGTACCGGGCGCACTTCCCCGAGATCGAAGTCAAGGTGCACGCCCGGGCGGGCACCGCCGGCGCCGCCGAAGAAAAGGCGCGCTCCATCGCCCGCGTTGCCCGGGACCGGCTCGGCTCGGCGGTCTACGGCGACCGGGACGACACCTACCCGGGGGTCGTCGGCAACGCGCTCCGGGAAGCCGGCATGACCCTGGCTGTCGCCGAGAGCTGCACCGGCGGCATGGTGGGCGCCATGCTGACGAGCGTGCCGGGCAGCAGCGACTACCTGCTCCTCGACGCGGTCACCTACTCGAACGCTGCGAAGACGAGCGTGCTGGGTGTGAACCCGGACGTGCTCCGCGCCTACGGCGCCGTGAGCAGCGAGAGCGCATCCTCCATGGCCGAAGGGGCTCGGCGCCTGGCCGACGCGGACGTGGCCGTGTCCATCACCGGCATCGCCGGACCGGGCGGCGGCTCCGACGACAAACCCGTCGGCACCGTGTGGCTCGGCCTCGCGCAGCGCGGGCGCCCCACCACCACCGCGCACCACTTGTTCCACGGTGACCGTGAGCGCATCCGGGTCCGCGCGGCCTACACGGCGCTGGCGATGGTGCGCGGCGCCACGCAGCGCGATGCCGGCGGCGAGCCAGCTCGCGCTGAAACCCGCCTCGGCGCCTGAGCGCCAGGACCGGAGTCGCACTCCGCTTCGCATCGGCCTCGCGCCCGGCCTCCCACGCAGTCTCGCAACCCGGCCTTGCACCGCGTGTCACACCCAGGGCGCATCGTCTTCGTGACGGGGCTTGCATGGTCACGCCACTTCGACTAAACACACGTTCAGTTCCGGCGCGACACGCCGGGCGGACGAATCGGGGCAGGAATAACGATGGGACAAGACTCCAACCGGGAAAAGGCGCTCGCGCTGGCGCTGGGATCGATCGAGAAGGCCTACGGCAAGGGGTCGATCATGCGCCTCGGGGACGGCAAGAAGGTCGAAATTGCCGTGATTCCGACGGGTTCCATCTCCCTCGACCTCGCCCTCGGCATCGCCGGGTACCCGCGCGGACGCATCGTCGAGGTGTACGGCCCGGAGTCGAGCGGCAAGACCACGCTCACGCTCCACGCGATCGCCGAGTGCCAGAAAAAGGGCGGTGTCGCGGCCTTCATCGACGCGGAGCACGCCCTCGACCCGACCTACGCACGCAAGCTCGGGGTCAACGTGGACGAGCTGCTCGTCAGCCAGCCGGACCATGGCGAGCAGGCCCTCGAGATCGCCGACACGCTCGTGCGGAGCGGCGCCGTCGACATGATCGTGATCGACTCGGTCGCGGCGCTCGTACCCAAGGCGGAGATCGAAGGCGAGATGGGCGACAGCCACGTCGGCCTGCAGGCCCGGCTCATGAGCCAGGCGCTCCGGAAGCTCACGGGTACGGTGCAGAAGAGCAACACCACGCTCTTCTTCATCAACCAGATTCGGATGAAGATCGGCGTCATGTTCGGCAGCCCGGAGACGACGACCGGCGGCAACGCGCTCAAGTTCTACGCCTCCCAGCGCCTCGACATCCGTCGCATCGGCACCATCAAGGTCGGCGACAAGGCCATCGGCAACCGCGTCCGCGTGAAGGTGGTCAAGAACAAGCTGGCGCCGCCTTTCCAGCTCTGCGAGTTCGACATCCTCTTCGGCCGAGGCATCAGCCGGAGCGGCGACGTGCTGGACCTCGGCGTCGAAGCGAACATCGTCGACAAATCGGGCGCCTGGTACTCATACAACGGGGAGCGTCTCGGCCAGGGCCGGGACAACACGCGCACCTTCCTCGAGGAGCACCCGGAGCTGCTCGCGGAAATCGAGAACAAGCTGCTCGAGAAGCACGGTTTGAAGCGCGGTGACGTGCCGGCCGCCGAGGCGGAGGCCGAGGCGCCCGCCAACGGCAAGGCCAAGCGCGGCCGCGCCCGGCCCAACTAGACGTCCGCGACAGAAGTAACGAACGTCTCCGCGGTCCTTCGGCCCGAGGTCACGCGCGCCCCTCCTCGCCGATGCCCCGCATCGACTCGTCGTGTCGCCCGCAACCCCGAACCGAAATCCTCGCCGATACGCTCGCGACTTCTGTCTTGGACATCTAGGCCCGGCTCGCTCCCGTCCGCTGGCGCCTTGCCCGCGCGACCGGGTTAGCCTGGGCCCCGTGAAAGGCCGATTGCACGATTGGGCACCCGCCTTTGCGCTGTCCCTCGGCCTACGCATCACGCTGTGCGCCTGCGGCTTTGCCGCGGCGTGCGCCGCTGGGACGCCACCGGCCGAAGAGGCCGTGGAGGAGACGGAGCTCCGGCTGCGCGGTCCGCTCCTGGCGCATGTGCCGCATGGCGCGCGCTACGTGGGGCGCCTCGAGCCCGCGCGGCTCTGGAGCGAGCCTGCCGTGCGGCGCACGGTGCAGCCTCTGATCCGCCCGGGGGGCCTCGAGGCCTTCGAGAACCGAACGGGCGTCCCGCTCCTCGAGATCGAAGAGGCCGTGTTCGCGCGCTTCGGCGAGCGCGGGTTCCTGTGGCTCCTGCGCTTGCCGGAGCGCGTGCCCGCGGCCGACGTCGTGGTCGCCAACGCGCAGCGCATGGCGCCGGTGGAGGTGTCCTCCGATGCGCCCTTCGTGCGCCGCGTCGGCGTCTTCGGGTCCGGGCGGCGCGAGCTCGTCGCCTTGGCGCCGCGCCTGCTCTTGGTGTCCGGGGAGGCCGGCCCCGCCGTCGCGGAGCTGCTGGCCGCCGTGCGCCGTGGCGACGCGGCCTTTGGCCTGGATGGGCCCGGCCGCGAGCTCGCGGGCGAATGGGCCCGGGCGCCGGCGCTGCTGCTCTCTCCGGCGCCGCTCCCGCTCGATCGGTCCCAGGGCATCGGGCTCGTGCTCGCGCGGCACGAGGCGGCGGCCCTGCGCGTGGACCCGGAGCCCGACGCGCTCTCGCTGCGCGTGGCGATTCGCGGCGAGCTGCCGCCGGGCGCCGAAGCGAACTTTCGGACCTGGATGCACGCCATGGCCGCCTCGGACCTCGGCCGCACGCTCGGCCTCGAGGCTGCGCTCCCGAGCTATCGCGCGGCCCTGGATGAGGCCGGCGCCGAGCTGCGCGTGGTCGTTCCGGCAGAGGGCCTGGCCGCGGGCCTCCGGCTCCTCTTCACGGCGGAGCTGCGCGAAATTTTCGGCGCGTAGCGCTCCGTCCACGCAACTCGCGCCCCGCGTTCACGAAGACCCCCCGTCACGCACGGAGGACCCCGATGAACGAACGGAGAATCGAGCGCACGAAGCGCTTCCTGGACTCGGTCCAGCAAGAGCTCGTCAAGCAGGACGCC
Organism: Myxococcota bacterium; assembly: GCA_039814655.1. Taxonomy (GTDB): domain Bacteria; phylum Myxococcota_A; class Polyangia; order Polyangiales; family Houyiibacteriaceae; genus CALCTH01. The sequence goes on from JBCCAW010000119.1 coordinate 8,711, forward strand.
CGCGCCAGCGCGGCGGGCCTGCAGGCCGCAGCAGCCGCCGCAGCCGCTTCAGCGCCCGCACAGCTCTCCGCGCGCCTTCGGGGACTTCGCGCCTAAGTCGGAGAACCCCTCATGCCCAACCTACTCGAACTCTACCGCGGCGCCGAGCCCGCCGTGGCTCCGTTTCACCGGCCCGCTGCCGGAGAAGCCGATCTCGCGGACGAACTGCAGACGACCAACGCCGGATCCCCCACCGTCGACCGCGACGCCTACGCGCGGCAGCGCCGACTCCAGGCCGCCGGCGAGTTCCTCGGATCCATCGAGGAGCTCATGGCGGCGACTGGTCTCGCCGACTCGCTTCAGCTCGAGGGTTCCATCTCCCCGCAGGGGCTCTTGCTCCTGGCACGACGTACGATGGGCCACCTCGACGCGCAGATCTCGGACGCTACCTCGAACATCACCTCCCGCGTCGAACGGGCCAAGGAGGTCATCGCCAAGCAACGTGCGGTGGAAGCCGTGCGTCAGGTGATGGCTGCGGAAGGGCTTCATGAGGCAGGGGACACGCTCCCTGCAACGACGGTGCTTCCCAACGGAGACACCGTCGCCGAGCTCTTCGCCGAGTTCTCGATTTCGCTCCCTGGCGACAGCGTGAGCATTCAGCATCTCGACAGCTTGTCGAGTGACCTTCGGCATGAGGCCGAGGCGATCAACGCCAACGCCGAGCAGGATTCGCTCACGCTACAGACGCTCGTCAGTCAGCGCTCCTCGGCCATCACCCTCTTCACGCAGGTCATTCGGTCCATCACGGACACGGACAAGCAAATCCTGCAGCAGATCAGCTGATGGTCGCCGCCATTCGCGACGGATTGACACTGCCCGGTTTCTCCATGCCCGCGGTGGAAAGCCCGAGCGCTGGCGCGGACCCCCTCGCCCTGCTTCTCGGCACCGCGAGCCAAGTCCGCACCGTACGCTCGCAGCAGGGCGCGCTCTCCATCCGAGAGAATCTCGACCAGGCGAGTTTCGCCCACGAGAACCAAAAGGCAGCCCTCGACGCTGCCCGGAGCGCCGCGCGCCGCGCGGGCCGGCGCATGCCCAAGCGGCTCCGGCGCTTCTTGGAGATTACGGCGCTCGTAAGTGGGGCCGCCCTGGCGCCGCTGACCGGCGGAGCCACTGCCGCCGTCGCCATTGCGGGCATGGCCCTCTCGATGTCCGCCGAACACATTACCAAGGCGCTCGTCGACGCTGGCTTGATCGGTGAAGACGCGGCCCGGTGGGTCACGCTCGGGCTCCAGCTGACGGGAGCGATCATGTCCGTGACGGCCATGGCGGCCGGCGCGTCGGTCGTAAACGCCGCCGCCAATATGGGCAGCACCGTGGCCGCGACGGCCCAGAAGGTGAACGCCATCGCCCAGTCCGTTCAATCCGCGATTGAAGGAACCCAAAGACTCGTCAGCGGCACGAGGGAAGCGCTTCGCGCCGGCCACGTGGCTGACGCGGAGCACGCCAGGCTCGACGCCGACGCTCATTCCGCGGAGCGCGACGCAGCGTTCGACGACATCGAGGTCGAGAACGAGGACCTCGAGGTCTTCGAGCGCCACGCCGCGGCCGTCCGCGAGCACCTGCTGGACGCGGCCAAGCAGCTCGCCGAGGGGCGCCTTGCGGCCGTTCGAAGCCTCTCCGTTTGAAACCCTGCCGAACCGAAACGCCCGACTTGAAAGGACCCCTTCATGCCCATCGCCCCGCTGCAGCGCGAGACTCCCGCGCGCCCGTCTACCCCTCCGCCGCCTTCGGGCGCCGTCCTCGACCCAGGACCGCGGTCGGACCTCGCCCTCGCCGCGGTTGGTGGCCCCGTGGCTGCCGCTCAGGCCGAGCTCGGCCGCGTGCTCGACGAGCAGTCTCGCGACGCCCGCCGGCTTCGCCAGGGCGTGCGCTCTCTCGCGCGTGCCGCGGCGGCGGAGGCACGGCAAGAGCGCCGCGACGCCATCGACGCGCGTCGTCAAGCCGGCGTGTTGGCCGGCTCCATCACCGCCTTGAATGGTGGAGTTCAGTTCTTCGCGAGCGGCGCCGATGAGGGCACGCAAGGCGGCCTGAACGCGCTCTTCGGGGACCAGGGGATCTCCGGCGGCTACAGCCGCATCGCTACGTCGCGGCTCGAGGCGGCCGGCGAGACCTACGACGTGAACGCCGAAGGCCTCGACGCCGAGGCCGGCATCTATCGAGACCTCGCCGACGACCTCGGCGAGTCGCGTCAGAGCGCCGAGGGGCTTCGCGGCAAGGTAAGCAGCCAGCTCGACGAGACGCTCCGTGCGCAGCTCGAGGCACGGCGCCTGCGCCTCGACGGCTGAGCATTGTCGTCGGGAGCGGCCCCCTTTCACCTTTCATCGTCTACCGCTCCCTTCTCACCGGGGTCCGGGTCCTTGCGGCCCGGACCCCGGGCCTTTACGCGGCGTTCATGGCGGAGCTCGATTCGGCGCTCGAGGAGCTGAAGTGGAACGCGGCGGGGCTCGTGAGCGTCGTGGTTCAAGACCGGCTGAGCGGGCGCATTCGAATGCTCGCGCACGCCAACGCCGAAGCCCTGCGGGCCACGCTCGCGAGCGGTGACGCGCACTTTTTCTCCCGGTCACGACAATCGTTGTGGCGCAAGGGCGAGACGAGCGGTCACGTGATTCGCGTTCACGAAGTGTGGGTGGATTGCGACGGCGACGCGCTGGTCTACCTGGCTGAGCCGCGGGGGCCGAGCTGCCACACGGGCCGGGCGACGTGCTTCTTCCGCCAGCTCACCCGCGAGGGGCTGGCGGACGCGGGCTCCGCCGCGGGCTCCAACGCCGCGCCCATCCTGCCCCGGCTCGGCGAGGTGCTCGAGGCGCGGGCCGCCGCGGACGACGCGGGCAGCTACACGGCCCGGCTGCTCCGAAAGGGCCCCGGCGCCATCGCGGCCAAGGTGCGCGAGGAGGCGGAAGAGCTCGCGACGGCGCTCGAGCGCGAGACCGAAGAGCGCGTCGTCGCCGAGGCCGCCGATGTGCTCTACCACGCGATGGTGGCGCTCCTGGCCCGCGGTCGCTCGCTGCGCGACGTCGAGGCCGTGCTCCAGGCGCGCTTCGGGGTTGGCGGGCTCGCCGAAAAGGCCTCCCGCGGCGGCTGAGCGCCAGGCGTCGCACCCGGACGCTCCACGCCGCGTCTCAGGGCGCCGCGTCGTCGCCCGCGCCTGGTGGAGCCGCCGCGGGCTCGTCCCCGGGTGCGGGCGCCGCGGGCTGGCGGGAACGCGAGGAGAGGTGCGGGGCGCTGCCGGGCGGCGGCGGCGCGAGGATCGTGGCCTCGGGGTGGTCCAGGGCCTCTCCCCCGGCGGCGAAGGGTAGCGGCGCGAGGTCGTCGGGCACGCTTACGTGAAAGTGAAAGTCGTGCAGCCGGTTGTGCGCGAGCATGGGCGCCTCTTCGAAGGGGCTCTCGGGGAAGTTCTGCCGCGCATACCAGGTGAGGAAGCGGTCCATGACCACGCGGTCGTTGTAGTAGATGCGGAGCGCGCCGCGGCTACAGGTCGCCAGGATCTTGGCCAGCGTCTCGACGCGCTCGCGCCTGAGCTCCACCTCGTCGGGGCTCAGGCCCTCGTAGTTGTTCGGAGTCCGGCCAGCCCCGGCGTTCTCCGCCAGCAGCGCCCCGGGCAGATACAGGTCCACGTCGACGCCCCGGTCGTGCGTTTCGTGCCGGGGTCCCGGGGCGTCGAGGTCGCCCACGGCGAGGACTTGCTCCGGAAAGGCGCGATGAAAATCGTCGGCGACAGCGAGCACGAAACGCACCGTGCTCTCCCGGGCCCACCAATGCTCCGGGATGGTGTTCCGCCAGCGGCGGTAGCGACCGCCGGCGCCCCGGGCCGGCGGCAAAAGCCACGATCAGCGCGGGGGGGGCCGGCCCCGCCCCCCAGCCCGCGGCCAGGGAAC
>JBCCAW010000258.1:0-8176 GCA_039814655.1 Myxococcota bacterium
TCCGTTTCCGTTTCCGTGTCCGTTTCCGTGTCCGTTCCCGTCCTCTGCGTCCGGGCGGCGTCCTCCTCCGGCTTGGCCGGTGGGTCCGCGTTGGGGAGCGCGTCTCGGGCGATGTGGATCGTTGCGCCGGTGCGGCTGCGCATGACCATCACGTCGGCGGGGTCGAGGCGCCGGCGGTCGGCGAGGTGGAGCACCACCAGCGCCGAGCCCGAGACCCCGGGGCGGAGCTCGAGACCCCGGAGCGCCCTTCCGTCGCCCTCGAGGTCCCAGATGGCCGTGCCTCGAGAGTCCGGGAACCAGAGCCGCACGAGACCCTCGTCCGTTCGGACGCGGGGTCGCCGGGGCGTCCCCTCGGCGCCAAGGGTGACGATGGCCGTGTCCTCGCCGAGCTCGTAGGCGATGCTCGTCAGCGGCGCGGCGAGCGCCACCGCGGGCACGGTGAAGGTCGCAACGAGGAGAATGAGCGCGAAGACGTGATGCATGGCTTCCTCCGGCCTCAGCGATCGCCGCCGAGGCGCTTCACGCGCTCCGCCGGCGAGACGATGTCCGTGACGCGGACGCCGTAGCGTTCGCCCACGACCACGGCTTCGCCTTCGGCGATGAGCGTGTTGTTGGCGTAGATGAAGAGTGGCGACCCGGCTTGGGTCTCCAGGGGGACCACGGCGCCGGCGCCGACCTGGAGCAGCTCGCGGATCTTCATCTTCTTCCGGCCGAGCTCGACGTGAATGGTCAGCGGAATCTCGAGCACCCGCTCGATACCCGGGTCGAAGGTTGGTTCGTCGGCGAGGTCCGCGTACTCGTCCGCGGCCGGCGCGGCCGGCGCGGCCGGCGCGGCCGGCGCGGCCGAGGGGGCTCCCTGACCATCCCGGGCGGCCGCACGCGGGGCGTCCTCCTCCGGCGATGCCGGCGGCGGTAGGGAAGCGGGGTTTTGTTCGCTCGGCCCCGCGTTCGGGGCACCGTCGTTGTCCGTGGCGGGCTCGTACTCGTCCATGGTCGTTCCTCAGGCGCTCGCGCCTCGGGAGAGGGTCTGGACCACCTCGATGGCCAGGTTTCCGTGCAGCACGACGGGCTTGCCCTCGAGGACCGCCACGCCGTTGGCGATGAGCGTGCAGGGGTCGCCGGGGATGCTCTCGAGGCGGAGCACGTCGCCGGCGGCCAGCGAGAGCACGTCGCGCACGCGGCTCGTGCAGTGGCCCAGGATCGCGGCCACCTCGACGTCCGTGGCGTCGACGCGCGACCGCAAGCGCGCGCGCTCGGAGCGCGACGGCGCGGGCATCTCGTCCGGCTCCTCGCGGCCGAAGGCGATGGTCACGGCGGAGGACGCAAAGACGATTTGCACCTCATCGCCGGGCGCCACCTTGGGCTCGACGCGCGCGGCCAGCCGGAGCACGGGTTCGTACTCGCTGAGCTGGGGCAGGTCGTGTACCGAGGTTTCGAGGGCCTGGAGCTGAATCACGCCTTCGTCGCCGCACCAGGCCTGGGAGAGGCCTTCGGCGAACTCTCGGAGAATCGGCTTGAGCACGCGCTTGTCCACGTCCGTGAGCGCGTCCCGGGCCGCCAGGTCGTCCGCGTCGTCCTCGATGCGGAGCGGCGCGCCGAGCTGGCGCTCGAGGAGAAAGGAGACGAGCAAGGGCCCGATGGTCACGAAGCCGAAGCTCTCGCCGATGCGGAGCCGGGCCACGGCCGATCCCGGCCGGACGCCGCCGATGACGACGCTGTAGGGGTTGATCTCCGCCGGGCTCGCGTCGGCCGTAGCCGGCGCGCCCGCATGGCGAAGCATGAGACGCCGGAGCAGCGCCGCGACCTGGTCCCCGGCGCCGTCGGCGACCGGGAGCGCGGTGCGGATGCGGCGCTCGGGAGAGGTGAGGTCGAGACCCTCGACGGGCACCTCGTCGTCGCCGCGCTGCATCGCTTCGAGGAGGGCGTCGGTCTCCTCTTGGGAAAGCAGCGGCTCCTCGCTCATTGCGCCACGAACTCCGTGTAGAACACGCGCCGAATGACCCGGGCGCCGAGCACCTCGTTGACCGCGTCCGTGAGCTCTTCGCGCACGGCCTCCTTGCCCTCGCCGTCCTGGATGCGGCTCGGGTCGAGCTGGCTGAAGAAGATCAGCAGCTTGCTCCGGATGGGCACCATGGCGGCCTCGACGTCGGGCAGCGACTCGGGCTTGCGGAGCTCGAGGTGCATGGTGACGCGGAGAAAGCGCCCCGTACCCGAGCCGGCCACGTTCACGATGAGCGGCTCCATCTCGACGAGCGTGCCGATGTCGAAGGGATCCGGCTCGGCCTCCTCGCTGTCCTCGCCCTCCTCTTCCTCGCCCTCCTGCGCTTCGGCGGGGGCGGCGGTGTTCTGGAAGAGCACCAGGTACGCGGCGAGGCCGGCGAGGCCGAGCACGTTCACGAGCACCAGGATCAACAGGATCTTGCTGGTGCCGCCGCCACTCGGCTTGACGTCATTCTCCTCTTCGTCGGCCATGTCCCGTTCCTCCGCGCGTCACCTCTCCCGTGGGGGAGGGCGCTCGGAGCCGGGGATGTGCAGCCTGCGTGCCAAGGGCGTGCCCGCCCCCGAGGCCGTGTTTTTTCGGGACGAGGCCCGCAGCGCCACGGCCCTGACGGCGCATGGCGCCAAGGACTCGGCGCGCCACTTGGGACGAGCTTAGTCGCGGGCGATGGGCATGTTCGTCGCCACGGACTCGATGGTGATCTGCGTCGCGCCCACGAGCTGCCAGATGATCATGCCCACGCCGGCCTTGAACACGGCCATGAACAGGCCGCCCACGACGACGGCCGTGGGGCCGCCGCCGGTGAACAAGTTGCATGCGAAGAACACCAGGTATACGAGGGTGATCATGCCCATGGTGCCGAAGATGGCGAGCGCGTGCTGCTGGGCGAGCTCGAAGCTCTTCCCGAAGGCCGAGCCGAGGTCCATGCCCGAGGCCGCGACCAGGAAGGGAACCATGAACATGGCCCACACCGCTGGGATGACCGGCAGCACGCAAAGGCAAGCCGCGACGGTACTCAGAAGCGTGAAGACGATCATGGCGACCAGACTCGCGCCGAAACGCTCGAAGCTCAGCTTCAGCACGTCGCCGGGGCTCCGTGTCTGCGCTCCCTGAAGGAGCGCCTCGCGTTGCGCACGGACGATGCCGAGGCGCCCGGCGCCGACGACGAAGAAGCCCACGACCAGCGGCAGAAAGGTGCAGGCGTTCGAGCCCATGGCGCTGGCCCCGGCGCCGAAGAGGTCCCCTTCAGCCAAGCGCTTCGCGACGAGGTAGCGGGGCACGAGCCCCACCAGGTCGAAGAAGATGTCGATGAGCGCGTAGGCCCCGAGGGCGCCCCAGATTCCCGTGGAGCTGCTCCGGCTCATCAGGAGCTTGAAGTTCTCGAGGACCTGCTCGACGGAAGCGCTCGCGGGTGGCGCCGCCCCGTAGCCTCCGCCCGGGGGACCTCCACCGGGAGGGCCTCCGTAGCTACCGCCCGCGGGGCCTCCGTAGCCGCCGCCGGGCGGCCCGCCGTAGCCCCCACCCGCCGGAGGCTGGTCGTACCCGCCACCGGAGGCCGCGCCGTAGCTCCCGGCCGCCGGCGCCTGTCCCTGGCCGCCGGGCGCCTGGCCGCCAAAGCTGCCGCCCTGTGGCGCGGCGCCCTGCGGACCGAAGCCAGGCACGGGGGCGGCGCCGCCGAAGCCACCGACCTCGGCCGGTCCGCCAAGGCCCTGACCCCCCTGGGCCTGGCCCGGCCCTCCTTGCTGGCCGCCACTGGGCTTGCCGCCGAAACCGTCTCCCTGCGTCATGACTGACTCCTCGGACGCGGACAGTAGGGAAAGCCGGGCGGCCTGTCGACGCAGCGCGAGTTACCTCGGCGACCCACGCTCGCGTATGCACGGTGCGCCGGCTACGCGCGGAGGCCGGCCTCGGTCATGCTGGGCGCGTGACTCGCCTTCCCCTGGCGCCTGCGACGCTTCGACTCGAAGAAGCCGAACGCAGCGCGCAGAACCGGCGCTTTCGCGTTCATCTGGAGGACGGCGGCGTCGTGGAGGCGGTTCTCTACCGCGAGGACACGCTGTGTTTGTCGACGCAGGTCGGGTGTGCCGTCGGCTGCCCCTTTTGCGCCTCGGGCGCCCGCGGCCTCTCCCGGCCCCTTCGCGCCCACGAGCTCCAGGGCCAGGTGGAGGCGGTCCGCGCCGCGGGGCACCGGCCCACGAAGCTCACGCTCAGCGGCATCGGCGAGCCGCTCCACGTCCCCGACGTGCCGGCGTTCTTCACCTGGGCGCGTAACCGCGGGCTGAAGGTCAGCCTGACCACCTCCGGTGGGCCGCTGCCTCGGCTGCGCGCCTGGCTCCATCGCCCGCACAACGGGCTCACCGTCTCCGTGCATGCGGGGACCGAAGCGCTCCGCGCCGAGCTCGTCCCGCGCGGCCCGGCCCTCGGCCCGCTCTTCGCCGCGCTGGCCGAGGAGCTGCCGCGCCTCGGCACGCGCCGGCGCAAGAAGACCGCGCTCGCGTACCTGCTGCTCCGCGGAGCGAGCGACGCCACCTCGGAGCTCGATGCCTTCGCCGCCCGCGCGCGGCCCCTGGGCCTCGCCGTGCATCTCTACGCGCACAACGCGGTCCCCGGGGCGGCCTACGGCGGCGTCCCTCGGCCGGGCTACGAGGCGGCCTACGCGCGGCTCCGCGCCGCCGGGCTCGTCGTGCGCATGAGCTCCACGGCGCGGCGGGAAGCCAACGGCGGCTGCGGCACCTTGGTGCCCGACGGCCCGGGGCTCACGCCTCGTGGCCGAGCTTCGCCACCAGGGCCGTGAGCCCGAATCCGAGTGCGACCAGACCGAGGGCCATGGCCACCTGCGTGGCGCTCGGCGTGAAGAAGACCGTGGGATATTTGTGCGGCGGGATCTCCGCGAGGGATTCGGCGGTCACCACGGCGCCCTTGAAGGTCGAGCCGATGGCCGGAGCCACGCCCTCCCGAAAGGGCCAGAGGCCCACGGGCGCGCCGACCAAAAAGCCCAGCAGCACGCCGAGCGTCGCCTTCTCCCGCGTCTCGAGGAGCCGCTTCAAGAGATTCGACACGGCCACCACGCCGACCACGACCCCCAGGCCCACGGGCAGCACGACACCGAGGAAGGGATCCATGAGCGCCGCCATGTCCCCGGCCTTGACCGCGTCCTTGGCGGCCGCGATGCCCGACAGGATGGCCTCGTAGACGCCGAGCACCAGCAGCAGATAGCCGCCGCTCACGCCCGGGAGGATCATGGCGCTCGCGCCGAGGAGTCCGGCCAGGAAGAGCAGGCCGAAGCTGGCCTCGCCGCCGCTCCCGTCCGCGCTCCCGTACTGGAAGACGGCCACGGCGACCATCACGAGAAAACCCGCCGCCGCGCCGCGCCAGGTCTCCGGCGTCGCGGGCTTGGCCATGGCCCACACCACGGGGACGCCTCCGAAGGTGAGTCCAACGAAGAGCGAGAACATCGCCCAGCGATGGTCGACGACCAGGTCGCGCACCGGACCGGCGAGCCCCACGATGGCCACGGCGACGGCAAAAAGGACCACGCCGAGCACCAGCATCGACCGCTTCCGGAAGCGGAGCCGCGTGAGCTCGGCGATGGCGTCGATGAAGCGCGGGTAGATACCGCTCGCGACGAGCATGGTCCCGCCGCTGATGCCCGGCACCAGATTGGCCAGGCCCATGAGCGCGCCGCCCACGGCAGAGCGCGCCGCGAGCAGCGGCAAGGGCGTGTCGTCCTGCGCTTCGGCCGCGGCGTCCGGGCGGGCGTGGTCCTCAGCCATGGCGCCGGCCTTAGCGGATACGGGCCATCGGCGCCACGCCGCGAAGGCGCGCCGCGCGCGCGGCCAGGGCGAGTAGGCTGCGCCCGTGAGCCGCTCGCTCCTCCTCGCGCTGCCCTTGCTCTTGCTCCTCGCGTTGCCCGTGGTGGCGCTGGCGCTCGGCAGCAGCCCGGCCGCGCTCTGGGCCGGTCTTTCGCACCCGGCCTTCGCCCCGGCACTCGCGCTGAGCGCGCGCACCTCCACGCTCAGCCTGCTCTTCGTGGTGGCCTTCGGAACCCCGCTGGCCTGGTGGCTGGCGACCACGCGGCATCGCGCGCGGCGCGCCGTGGAGCTGCTCACGGACCTGCCCATCGTCCTGCCGCCGGCCGTCGTCGGCATCGCGCTCCTTCGCGCCTTCGGCCGGCGCGGGCTCCTGGGCGAGACGCTCGCGTCCCTCGGTCTGGAGGTCGCCTTCCGCCCCGCGGCCGTGGTGCTCGCGCAGGCGCTGGTCGCCTCGCCCTTTTATGTGGCCGCGGCCGCTGCGGCCTTTCGCGGCGTCGATGCGGACCTCATGCTCGTGGCGCGCACGCTCGGCGCCTCGAAGCGCCGCGCGCTCCTTCGCGTCGTGCTGCCGCTGGCGGCCCCGGGGCTGCTCGGCGGCGCGGCCCTGGCCTGGGCCCGGGCCCTTGGCGAGTTCGGCGCGACCCTGCTCTTCGCGGGCAACCGTCCGGGTCTCACGCAGACCATGCCGCTGGCCATCTACGCCACGCTGGAGAGCGACGTGCACCTCGCCCTCGCTTTGGCGCTCGTGCTCGCCGGGGCCTCGCTGGTGCTCCTCTTCGGCCTTCGTTCGCTGCCGCTGCGGACCACGTCCGGGGTGCGCTCGCCATGAGCGCGGTCGTCCCGGGCTGGAGCGCCCGCGTCGAGATGGCGCTCGGGGCCCTCGGCCTCGACGTCGACCTCGACGCCGGGCCGGGCGTCACGGCCCTCGTCGGCCCGAACGGGGCGGGCAAGACCACGCTGCTCCGGACCATCGCCGGAGCGTATGCGCCACGGCGCGGGCGCATCGCGCTCGGCGCGGACGACGTTCTCTTCGATTCGGAGCGGGGCATCGACCGGCCGCCGGAGGCGCGCGCCGTGGGCTACGTGCCCCAGGGCTACGGGCTCTTTCCGCATCTGAGCGCCGCGGACAACGTCGCCTTCGGCCTCTCCGGGGACCGCGCCGAGGCGGAGCGATGGCTCGCCCGAGTCGGCGCCGCGGCCCTCGCGCCGCGGCTGCCCGCGGCGCTTTCCGGTGGCGAGCAGCAGCGCGTGGCCCTCGCGCGGGCCCTGGCCCGCAGGCCCAAGCTCCTCCTGCTCGACGAGCCCCTCGCGGCGCTGGACGCCGGCGCGCGCCGGATCCTTCGCCGGGAGCTGGGCACCTATCTCCGAGAGTAGCGCGTCCCGGCGCTGGTGTTCACGCACGACGCGCGCGACGTGCGCGCCCTCGACGCCGAGGTCGTGGTGCTCGAGGCGGGACGCATGGTGCAGCGCGGCCGCCCCGAGGCGCTCGCCCGGGCGCCGGAAACGGAGTTCGTGGCGGAGCTCTTCGGCGACGGTTGAGGCCGGGGCTCGTTTACGTTTCCGTTTTCCTCAGCTGCCGAAGCGCCACCAGAGGATGCCTGCGGCCGCGAGCAGGAAGAACACGCTCATGGCGCGGCCCGTCCAGCGGTCCCGGGCGCTGCGCGGGTCGCCCTGGGCGCCCTCCACGCCCGCGACGCGGCGGAAGCTGCGCGTGAGCCCGGCCATGGTGCCGCTGGCCTCGATGGGTCCTTCGCTCGCCGCTCCTGCCGCGCCCGAGCGGCGCTTGCGACGCTTCTTCTTGGCGCCGCTCTTCGGTTGCCGCTTCCCGCTCACGGCGCGCCCACGCGGATGACGACCTTGCCGAAATGGGCGCCGCTCTCGATGTGCTTGAAGGCCTCGACGGCCTCCTCGAAGGGGAAGACACGGTCCACCACGGGCTTGGTGCCGTGGGCCGTCAACGCCCGGTTCATGGCCTCGAAGCCGGCGCGGTGCCCCACCAGCACGCCCTGCACGCGGATCTGACTCATCAGAATCTTCGTCAGCGCCACCGAGGACTTCACGCCCGCCAGGATGCCGATGAGCGCGATGTGTCCGCCGGGGCGAACGGCCCGGAGCGACTGGGCGAGCGTGCCCGCGCCGCCGACCTCGACGATGTGATCGACGGCCCGGCCCGTGAGCTCCTGGGCCATGGCCGCCGCCGTCTTTCCCCAGCTCTCGTCCGAGCGATAGTTGATGGTCTGCCAGGCCCCAAGGGAGCGGGCGCGTTCGAGCTTGGCGTCCGAGCTCGAGGTCACGATGACCTTGGCCCCGAAGAGCGTGGCGAGCTGCAAGCCCGCGATGGAGACGCCGCCGGTGCCCTGCACGA
>JBCCAW010000822.1:0-1863 GCA_039814655.1 Myxococcota bacterium
CCAGCGTCTCGAGGCGCACGGCGCGGGCGTCGACCTCGAGCCAGTCGAGGTGGCCGAGCGTGCTCACGACGAGGGCGTCGGCGGCGAGCGTGTAGAGCGGCAGATCCACGTCGCCGAGGCGGCGCTGGAGGGCGTGAAAGCGCGGCACGTGCCGGAGCGCGATGTGCAGGACCTCCTGCGCCACGAGACCGGTCTGCCGCTCGAGGGTCATCTGGGCGAAGGCCGCGCCGTAGCGAAGCGCCCGGCCGTCGTTGCGCACGAGCACGTCGGCGCCGACGGAGTCGTCGTCGTGGTGGTGCACCCAGAGCGCGAGGCTCCCCGTGGCCGGCGCGTATTCGACCAGGCGCTGCACGGCGCGCGTGGCGCGGTGCGTGTACGGCGCGGCCGGCGCGCTCACCCGCGCGCCGCCCGGTAACGACCGTAGGCCGGGCTCTCGAGCACCGCGGTCTCGAGCCCGCGCTCCAGCGCTCGCTGGAAGAGCAGCTCCATGGCCAGCGTCTGCGCCTCGCGAAGAGGAAGCGGCGCCGGGCTCGCGATCTCCGGCACCTGCCCCAGCACTTCGAGGGCCCGGCGCATGCTCGCTGGTTCCGTGGCAGCGGCGACGAGCGCGTAGGTCATGCCGTAGAGGCCGTCGAGGGTCGTGGGCAAGAGCTTCAGCGTGTCCGGGCCGGGTTTGGCGGCCAGGAGCGCCACCACGTCGGCGCCGGCCTGGAGCTCCCGGAGTACACCGAAGAACTCGGCGGCGTTGGCCGCGCCCAGTCGCCCTTGAACGAACGACCGTTTGGCCTCGTCCGAGAGCGCCGAACGGAGCACGTTGGAGACATCCTCCCAGCCGCGCGGGCTCGCGCCCACGAGGTGGTCATTTGCGAGCTGCGCCTGCGTGTCGTCGAGGCGGTCTGGGCGCACGCGCAGGTAGGCCATGACCTCCGGCGCGAAGTCGTGGGCGAGCGCGTAGTCGAGGAAGGCGCCGATGACCGTCTGCACGTTGAAGTGGAACATGCGGTCGGCCAGCGCCGTGCCCATGTCGTGGCTGATGGCACCGTGGTAGGCAGCGTTGCCCGCGGCGACGACGAGCCAGCCGTTCGGCAGCCGGTAGCGCCCGACCTTGCGGTCGAGAATGAGCGAGTAGGCGGAGATCTGGAGCCGCTGGTCCGCCGCCGTGAGCTCGTCGAGAAAGAGAATGCCCGCTGGGTCGGTCTCCGTCGGGAGGAACTCCGGCGGAAACCAAACGGTCTTTTGCTGCGCGTCGTCGGCATAGATGGCGCCGCGCAGATCGACGGGCTCGAGCGTGGTGAGCCGGAGGTCCACGAGCGGCACGCCGGCCTCCTCGGCGACCTGGCGCACGATGGACGATTTGCCGACGCCGCGCGTGCCCCAGAGCATGGTGGCCCGGCGCCGCAGCACCGGGTCGGCAAACTGCGCCCGGAGCGCATCCTTGGCCGCCGCGATGGAGACCGGCGGAATGTTCATGGGCGTCCCCTGCATGGCGAGGACATCATGCCGCGAGCCGGTGGCCCCGGGCGACGCTCATTTCTCAGCGTCGCGTTGGTCCTGGGGGAGACTCCAGGCTTCAGCCGGCCGCGTCGAGGCTCGGGTCGGCGAGGGGCAGCCGGCCGACGACCACCATGCCCACGGCGATGAAGGCGGCGACGCCGGCCTTGCCGAGCGCCGGGAGCGACGAGAAGGCCAGGATGCCCGCGAGGCTCGCCGTCATCATGGCGAGGGCCGTGACCTTGGCCCGCAGGGGAATCGTGCGCTCCGTGTTCCAGCGACGCAGGGGCGGCCCGAAGCGCGGGTGCGCGAGCAACCACTCGCGAAGTCGCGGGGACCCGCGGTTGAAGCAGGCCAGCGCCAGCAGCATGG
>JBCCAW010000793.1:0-2067 GCA_039814655.1 Myxococcota bacterium
CGAGCTGCGGGGGCGCTCCTTCATGGACTTCGTGCACCCCGAGGACATCGAAGGCACGGCCGCCGAGTACCAGGCGCTCCTGGCGGGTCGGGGCCGAACGCTCAGCTTCCAGAACCGCTACCGCACGAAGGCCGGCGGCTGGTGCACCCTCGACTGGAACGCGCACCAGGACGACGACGGGCGCTTTCACTGCACGGTGCGCGATGCGTCGTCGGCGGCCGAGGTGCTTCTGGCCCGGCAGCGCCAGCTCGAGCAGCTCTCCCTGAGCGAGGAGCTCGCGCAGGTGGGGCATTGGGTCCTCGACCTCGCGGTGGGTGCGCCGCGCTGGTCGCCCCAGACCTTTCGCGTTCACGGCCTCGACCCGCACACGGACTCCGAGCCCAAGCTCGAAGACGCGATCAACTTCTATCACCCCGAGGACCGAGCCACGGTGAGCATGGCCGTGGAGCAGGCCATCGCGTCGCGAGAGCCCTTCGAGTTCAACTGCCGCATCCTTCGCGCCGACGGCGCCATTCGCCATGTGCACAGTCTCGGCCGCCCGCAGGTCGATCCGCGCACGGGCGAGGTCGTCGCCGTCTTCGGCGTCTTCGCCGACGTGACGGACCGGGAACGCGAGCTCGCCCGAAGCAACGCCGAGCTCGAGCGCTTCGCCAGCGCCGCGGCCCACGACCTTCAGTCGCCGCTCCGCACCATCATGGGCTTCGGCGAGCTGCTCCGCCGGGAGCTCGGCGAGCAGCTGACCCCCGAGGCCGAACTCTACCTCCAGCGCATCGTGGCCGGGGCGGACCGCATGCAGCGCCTCGTGACCGAACTCTTCCGCTACGCCCGCCCCTTCCGGAACGCGAGCGAGCCCGAGCCGCTGGACATGGTCGCCCTCGTGCAGGGCGTGCTGGACTCCATCGTCACGGACGTTCGGGCCGCCGGTGCCTCCGTGGAGCTGGCGTCGCTGCCGCCGGTCCGTGGGCGCCGGGAACAGGTCGAGTCGCTCTTCGCGAACCTGCTCGCCAACGCGCTCAAGTTCCGCCAGAGCGACCGGCCTCTGCACATCCTCATCGGCTCCGAGAGGCGCCGTGGCCAGACCTTTTTCGTCGTGCGCGATAATGGCCGGGGCTTCGACGCGGGGCTCGCGAAGAAGGTGTTCGGGCTCTTCAGGCAGCTCGACCCGAAGGTCGAGGGCATGGGCATGGGTCTGGCGCTCTGCAAGCGCGTCGTCGAGACGCACGGCGGCGAGATCGAGGCCGCACCCGTGCCCGGCGAGGGGACGACCTTCCGCTTCACGCTCCCGCTCCTCGAGGAGTAGCGAGCCGCCAGCGACTCGTCGTGTCCCGCGCGACCCCGAAGCGAAATCCTCGCTGATGCGCTCGCGACTTCTGCCTAGGACATCTAGGCTGAACCGGTGTCGCTGAAGATCGATCAGGACCACTCACGCTTCAAAGCGATCGTCCGCGGCAAGATCCGAGAGAACCTCCGCCGCTACGTCTCTCAGGGCGAGCTCATGGGCAAGCAGGGGAAGGAGGTCGTCTCCATCCCCATCCCGCAGATCGACATCCCGCGCTTCCGTTTTCAGGACAAGGAGATGGGCGGCGTGGGCCAGGGCGAAGGAGAGCCCGGCGACGCCTTGAGCCAACCCGGGCAGGAGGGCGAGGGCGAGGGGCGCAAGGCCGGCCAGGGCGAGGGCGAGCACGTGCTCGAGGTCGACGTCACCCTCGACGAGCTCGCGGACATTCTCGGCGAGGAGCTCGAGCTGCCGAACATCGACACGCGGGGCAAGGCCACGCTCGTCGACAAAAAGGACCGCTACGTCGGCATTCGGAACGTCGGGCCCAACTCGCTGCGCCACTTCAAGCGCACCTACAAGACGGCGCTCAAGCGGCAGATCGCCCTCGGCAGCTACGACGGCAAACGCCCGGTCATCGTGCCCACGCGCGACGACCTTCGCTTCCGCTCCTGGCGTACGGACCAGGAGCCCGTGGCCAACGCGGTGCTCATCTACATGATGGACGTGTCCGGCTCCATGGGCGACGAACAGAAGGAGATCGTGCGCATCGAGTCCTTCTGGATCGATAC
>JBCCAW010000476.1:0-4812 GCA_039814655.1 Myxococcota bacterium
ACCGGAGCGGCATCACCCTCGAAGAGGTCGGCGAGATCATGAACCTCACGCGCGAGCGCGTGCGCCAGCTCGAGACCACCGGGCTTGCCAAGCTGCAGGCCGTCGAGGACATCGAGCGGCTCCGGGACTACGTCACCTACTGAAGCTGTGAGCAGGGGCGGTGATTCGCCACCTCCCTGCTAGCTTCCCCGCGTGGACGCGAAGCAGGCGCGCGTGTGGTCGCCAGCGACCGGCGCGCTGGTCGGAGAGGCGCCGCTCCTCGCGGCGGAAGACGCCGGGGCGGTCCTCGAGCGCGCGCGCGTAGCGCAGCGGGCTTGGGCGCGGGAGAGCGTCGAAGCGCGCTGCCGCGTGCTGGGCTTCGTCCGGGACGCGCTCGCCGCCGCGAGCGACGAGCTGGCGGCGCTGGTCAGCGCCGAGACGGGCAAGCCTCGCTTCGAGGCGCTCGTCTTCGAGTGTCTCGCCGCTGCGGACCTCGCCAGCTTCGCCGTGCGCGAGGCGCCGCGGGTGCTCGCGCCGCAGGAGGTGCTCACGCGGCTCCAACGGCACCGGCGGAGCTACGTGCACCGCGCGCCGCGTGGCGTAGTGCTCTACGTCGCTCCCTGGTCCTTTCCGCTCCTCCTGCCTCTCGCGGCGGCCTCTTCAGCGCTTGCGGCGGGCAACGCCGTGGTGGTGAAGAGCAGCGTGCGGACCCCGCTGTCCTTTCGACGCTTTGCCGAGATCGCGCGGGGTGCGGGGTTGCCCGAGGGCTTGCTGCAGGCGGTAACGGGGCCGAAGAGCGTCGGGCACGCGCTCCGGGAAGCCGGGCCGGACATGGTGCTCTTCGCCGGCTCACCGCTCACCGCGCGGAGGGTGATGGCGGACTGTGCGACGCGCGGCGTGCCCTGCTCCGTCGAGCTCGGCGGAAAGACCGCGGCCATCGTGTGCGCCGACGCGGATCTGGAGCGCACGGCACGCTCCCTCGTGTGGGGCGGCACCATGAACGCGGGCCAGGCCAGCGTCTGCATCGAACGGGTCTTCGTTCACAAGAGCCTCGAAGGCGCGCTGGTCGAACGCGTAGCGGAGCTCGCCTCGGCGCTCCGCGTGGGCGCCGACGAAGGGCGCGACGACGTGGACGTCGGGGCCATCACCACGGACAAGCAGATCGCCCACGTGGAACGAAGCGTGGCCTCCGCGCTGTCGAGCGGCGCCACGCTCGTCACCGGTGGCGAACGACTGGCCGGCCCCGGCCGCTTCTACCGCCCCACGGTGCTGCGCGGCGTCCGCGACACGATGACCGTCGCGCGTCAGGTGACCTTCGGCCCCGTGATTCCGTTCCTGAGCTTCGACGACGAGCGCGTGGCCGTGGCGCGGGCGAACGCCGATGGGCCGTCGCTCGCGGGGTACGTCTACACCCGGGACCGGGAGCGCGGGCGGGCGCTGGCCGAAGAGCTCCGCGCCGGCGTGGTGATGGTGAATGGCGCCATCACCGCCTACGCGGTCAGCGAGGTGTCCTTCCCGGGTCCCTGGGGGCATCCGGTGCACGGCGAAGCGGGCCTCGCGCTCATGGCCGAGGCCCGGCACGTCAACTACGGCCGGCTCCGCGTGGGCCGCAACCCGCTCGCGTTTCCCTACGGTGAGCGAAGCCGCCGGGCCGTCGGAAAGGCGATTCGCGTGCTCTACCAACGCGAGCACCCGGTCAAGCGCTTCCTCGACCTCTTCTGAGGGCGGGCTCAGCCCTCGTCGTCGGTCCCGCGGTCCTGTGGCCGACGCCCGGAGAAGAGCTGACCAAGCTTGCCGAGCTCTTCGCCGAGCTGACGCGCGAGGGGCTCGGCCCCTTGGCCGATCTTCTGGATGAGTCGCTCGGCCTCGCGCGTGGCGCCCTCGAGGGCCGGGTCGATGCGGTCCACGAGGTCATCGGCGCCCTTGGACACGGATCGCAGCGCCGGGTCGAGCTTGGCGATGGCCTCGTCCATGGCGCTTCGGCTCGCCTTGAGCGCCGGCTCGTCTTTGGCCCGATCCATGAGCTTCGTCGCGGCGGCCTTGAAGTGACCGAAGGCCTCGGCGAGCTCGTCTTTCGCGTCGCGATGGTGCGCGGGCGGCTCGCCTGCCGCCTCGACGGGCTCGTCGTCGTGCTCGTTTTGATTCGTCACGGCCTCAGCATAGCCGAGGCCGCCCGCGGTGAGGACGCCTCAGGGGCAGAAGGGGCGCCAGATGAGGATCTCGTTGTTGCCCTCGCGGCATTCGAAGATGGAGCCCGTCTCCGACTCGATGTCCGGATCGTCGAAGATCGGATCGTCGAGCACGGCATAGTAGTTGACCACTTCGCCCGTGAGGTCGACCTCGACGCTCACCACCTCCGAGTCGCCACGCGGAAGAAGCGGTCGCGTCGTGCGGACCTCGGTCACGCGGTCGCCGAGGGAAGGGTCGCCCCGGTAGATGCCCACCGTCGCGATGCCGGCGTTCTCGAGGCCCCAGTTGAAGACCTCGACGGTGAAGCGGGCGCGTCCCGGCGCCAGGCACTCGACCTCGCCTTGCGGGCTCCAGAGATCCGGCACGTTGAGCACGTCCGTCTCGGACCCCTCGACCAGGTTCTGCCGGTAGTTGTTGTCCGTCTCCCAGGACTTCTCCGGCACCCGGGGGATGGAGCCGTCCTCTTCGACGTTCGTGATGTAGTAGCTGTGCTGGTTCCAGATGCGCCGCGCGCCGACCCAGCGGCCGCGACGGTCGCCCCACACCTCGACGCCGGGGTCCGTCCAGAACTCCTCGATGAACTCTGCTTCGGCGTTCGCGGGGAAGATGATCTCCGCGTCGCCGTCGTTGTCCACGTCGGCGATGGTCGGGTTTTCGATGCGCGTGCGCGACGAGTTCCGCTGCTGGAAGAGCACCCTGCCGGTCAGGCCGTCGTAGACGCGGAAGTTGACCTCGTCGTTGTAGATGACCTCGGCGCGGCCGTCGCCGTTGAAGTCGAAGACGCTCGATCCCGTGCCGGCGGAGGACCCGTCGCGCGTGTCTTCGCGCCAGAGCACGCCCTCGCCCGCGCAGCGGGCATCGCGCTCGTCGCAGGCCTGGTCGTATACGGCGTAGGCCGTTCCGTGCGCGACGCCGATCTCCGGGTCCCCGTCGCCGTCGAAGTCCGCCACCGTGGGCGCTCCGCCGATGATCTGCGGCCCGCGGCCTTCGAGGGCGCGGCGGTAGAGCTCGGTGCCGTCGTCGCGGTCGAGGATGCGCAACTGGCCCGTCGACACCATCACGATCTCCGGTCCCGGCTGGTCCTCGATCATGTCGGCGATGGCGCAGAAGCCGTCGGGAATGGAGGGCTGGTGCCACTTCAGCACGCCGTCGTGCTCGAAGACCGTGGGGCCCGCGATGACCTCCTGGAGGCCGTCGTCGTCGATGTCCGCGACGCAGTTCATGGGTCCGAGCAGCTCGTTGTTGCCGGTCCAGTACTCGTCGTCCGCGTCCCAGGCGACGCTCCCGTCCTCGCCGTTCAAGACGCCGCGGCCGACGATGACCTCCGGGTTCCCGTCGGCATCGAGGTCCGCGATGGTCGGACCACCGCCGATGCTACGGAGCAGCGTGCCGCGGTCCGGGGCCCGGGGGAGGGCGCCGATCCACCAGAGCGTGCCGTCGCTGCGGAACGCGAAGGTCGCCGCGGACGGGCCGAGACCGACGATCTCGTTGCGTCCGTCGCCGTCGAGGTCGCCGACCGCGAGGTTGCTGGTGGCCTCGAGAACCCCCGTCTCCCCCTCCACGGGCGGGTAGCTCGTCGTCGTGTCCGTGCGCGGGTCGACGATGCGAAGGATGCCCGACTGGTCCGACCAGCCGCGGCGTGAGTAGGAGACGAAGATGAGCTCCGGCTCGATGCTCCCGTCGTCGCCAGGCTCGAGGTCCACGACGAGCGGCGTCATCGACACGTGTTCCGCGGCCCGGTGCAGGATCTCCTCGTCGTCCGGCGGCCACGTGTACTCGGGCACCGGCGCGTCGAAGGGGAAGATCTCCGGGACGATGCGGCACACGTTCGGGTTCGGCGGCGTGCTCGGCGCGGGCGGGAGGTCCGGAAGGTCGAGGTCGATCGGCGCGTCCACGCCCATGTCCATCGCGAGGTCCGGAGGGAGGTCCAGCGGCAGGTCCGTGGGAACGAACATGTCGTCCTCCATGTCCGTGCCGAGGTCGACGGGCACCACGTTCCCATCCGGGAGCGTCATCGTCCCCATATCCGCCGGTGGGTTGCCCGTCTCCCGCCTCTGCGTGGACTGGTAGCAGCCCGCAAGGGCGAGTGACGCCAGCAGTAGCGGTGCGGACGGCGTCAGGGCGCGCTTCGAGGGCGATGAGGGCATCGAATCCGGTAGAGCAACTAGCGTGCCGGGCCAAGGAGGAGCCAAGCACGCCGAGATGACGAGGAATTTTGAGGAGCGACGGGGCTCGGCGCGGGTGCCGTTACAGTTTTTACGGCGCAGGGGGAATCATGCCAGCCGAGCCGTGCGCCTTCACCCCATCATGCGCCCGCTTTGGTCCGCTGGCGAGACCCGGCGCCCGGACTCAGCGCTGCGTGATGACGACGCGGCCTTCTTCGTAGCGGACGAGCCCGCCTTCGCCCGCGCGTCCCCAGGCGGCGCTCCACTGCAGCTCCCGCGCTGAGGGAGGGGTGAACGCCAGGGCGATGGGCGCGCGTTCGCCCTCCAGCACGAAGCTCGCGCCGTGGGAAAAGCCGCCGTCGGGCCGCCCACGCGGGTACTGGCAGGGCACTTGCTGGCGCGCCGTACCCCGCAGCGACTGTGCCCACGACGTCTCCGTGCTCCTTTCTTTCGGCTTCGCTTTCTACTTCCTGCCTGA
>JBCCAW010000788.1:0-2104 GCA_039814655.1 Myxococcota bacterium
GAAGGCGATGGCCACCCACTTCCACTCGAAGGTGTCCTGCTGGTACTTCCGCGCCTCTCGCTCCTCGGCCGTCAGCTCGCGCTGACCCATGGCCTCGAGCTTGGCGCCGCAGGACGAACACCGCGAGGCGGTGGGCTCGTTCTTCGCGCCACAGATGGTGCAGATGATGACGTCTTCGGCCACGTCCTCGCGCTCCCTTCGGGTCGGCGTCCTGCCAACCGCCCGCGCATCATCGCCCGGAGCGGCAGGTCACAGCAACCAAAGGGGTGCCGTCCCGTTCACCCCATCGACGCCTCCGCCCACCCCTGAACCCTGCTATGTCGCGCCCGTGGAGCACCAGCTCGATGGGCTCGTGGGGCCGACGCACAACTATGCAGGTCTCGCCGTCGGCAATCTCGCGGCCGCGGCGAGCGGTGGGGCGACCTCGAACCCGCGCGAAGCGGCCGGGCAAGGCCTCCGAAAGATGGCCTTCGTGCGGGATTTGGGCGTGCCCCAGGCGGTCTTCCCGCCGCAGGCGCGGCCCCGGCTGGACGTGCTTCGCGCGCTTGGCTTCCGCGGCGACGAGGCGGCGCTGCTCGGAAGGGCGGCGCGGGAGGCGCCGGGGCTGCTCGCCGCCGTGTGGAGCGCGTCGCCCATGTGGGCGGCAAACGCGGCGACGGTCTCGCCGGCCGCGGACACGGCGGACGGGAAGCTGCACCTCACGCCGGCCAACCTGGTAAGCAACTTTCACCGGAGCCTCGAGCCCGACGCGACGGCCGTGGCCCTCCGCAAGGCCCTGCCCGGGGCGGCGCTTCACCCGCCGCTGCCGGCCACGCCGGCCTTCGGGGACGAAGGCGCCGCCAACCACACGCGTTTCCACCCGCCAGGCATGCCCGGCGCGCCGGGCGTCGAGCTCTTCGTCTACGGGCGCGGCGCGGACCGGGAGGCGCCGGCGCGCTTCCCCGCCCGGCAGACCCGGGCCGCGAGCGAAGCCCTGGCCCGCCGCCACGGCGTGCGTCATGCGGCCTTTCTCCGGCAGGCGCCGGAGGCCATCGACGCGGGCGTCTTCCACAACGACGTCATCGCCGTGGGCAACGCGAACGTGCTGCTGCACCACGAGGACGCCTTCGCGGAGCCCTTGGATGCGCTGGTGGCGCAGTGCGCGGAGGCGGGCGTGGCCCTGGAGCGCTGGGAGGTCCGCCGGGAGGAGCTGAGCGTCGCCGACGCCGTGCGCTCCTACCTCTTCAACGGCCAGCTCTTGAGCACGCCGCGGGGCCTCGAGCTCGTGGTGCCGGAGGAAGCGTCAGCGGGCGCCTCGGCGGCGGTGCTGGCCCGCCTCGAGGCCGAGACCTCGCTCGCGGCGGTGCACCGTTTGGACGTGCGCGAGTCCATGCGCAACGGCGGCGGCCCGGCGTGCCTCCGGCTCCGCGTGAGCCTCGGCGCGGGCGACGCGCTTCACCCGGGCCTCCTGCTCACGGCGGAGCGCGAAGCGGCCCTCGAGGCATGGATCGCGCGCCACTACCGGGACCGGCTGGCGCCGGCGGATCTCGCGGATCCGGCGCTCATCCGCGAGGTGCACGAGGCGCTCGACGCGCTGACGCAGCTTCTCGACCTCGGGGGCGATTTCTACGCCTTTCAGCGGCTTGCGGCGGGCCCCCCGGAGAGTACGTAGCGAGCAGAGAGGCCTGAACGTGGCGCGATTCATCGACGAGCTGAAGCGAACGCACTCCTGCGGCGAGCTGCGCGAGGCGCACATCGGCGAAGAGGTCGTCCTCTTCGGCTGGGTCCAGAGCTACCGGGACCACGGCGGCTGCATCTTCATCGACCTGCGCGACCGGGACGGGCTCACGCAGATCGTCTTCGATCCGAAGGAGGACTTCCCCGTGGCCGACCGGGCCCGGAGCGAGTGGTGCCTCGGGATCCGCGGCACGGTGCGCGGCCGCGGCCAAAAGGACGACGGGACGAGCCTCGCGAACCCGCGCCTCGCGACCGGCGCCATCGAAGTGCTCGGCGCGGAGATTCACGTCTTCAACGAGGCGAAGACGCCGCCCTTCCAGATCCAGGACGACGTGGAGACCGGCGAGGAGAAGCGCCTCGAGCACCGCTACCTGGATCTCCGGCGCCC
>JBCCAW010000812.1:0-1938 GCA_039814655.1 Myxococcota bacterium
CGGCGCGACGGCCGGCGGCGGCGTGACCCCCGTCGGCGGTGGCACCGCGCCGGTAGGCGGCGGGACGGCACCGCCGGCGCCCGGCGTGTTGGGCGAGATGGTCTTCCCCAGGCGTGCCTTGAGGTCTTTGATCTTCTTGGGCTTCTTGGGCGGTTCAGCCATGGTCGGCGGGGCTCCTCACGGACCGCACCGAGGATGCGGACCCGGATGCGAGCGCAGGCGAAACGCCCGGGCTCGGGCGACGCGCCGTCGCGACGCGCCGCATGCAACGGCGTGGCGCCGAGCGCGCCGGACGTTAGACGCGCGCTTCCGCGGGTGTCAACCCGCCTCGTCCGTCCGTTGAGGCACGCAAGTCCCCATTTTAGCGGGACTTTCCGCACTCATGAGCTCGGCCTTGGTCTACTCTGCCTTCCCCGATCATGGCCCCGCCGAAGCATCCCGAGGTCGACGTGCAGCGCATCCGCGCGGACGACGGAACGGAGCTCACGCTCCGGAGCACGGGCCGCGGCCCCACGGCGCTGCTCTGCGCCGGTCTGGGTGGGAGCTGGCGCGCCTGGTCGCACCAGGTGGCCTACCTCGGGGACCGGCTGCGCTTCGTGAGCTGGGACCCGCGCGGTTTTTACGACTCGAGCCCGCCCGCGGACGCGAACGCCGTCGGCGTCGCGCAGCACGCCCGAGACGCGCTCGCGGTGCTCGATGCGGCGGAGGCAGAGCGCGCCCTGCTCTTCGGCTGGTCCATGGGCGTGCCCGTGGCGCTCGAGCTCTTCCGGCGAGCCCCGGAGCGCGTGGCGGGCCTCGTGCTCGTCGCCGGCACAGCCGACGGCGCCCGCTTCGGACTCGGTGCCCGCTTCCCTTGGGTCGCTGAGCGCGGTGGCCTCCTCGCCCGGCTCACGTCGCCGTGGATGCAGCGCCTCGGCGACGCGGCGTGGCTCCTGGAGTCGCTCACGCGGCGCATCGCCGACGCGCCCGAGGCCCAGCGCTGGGCGCAGCGGCTCGGCCTCGTGTCGCGGGACCTCGACGAGGCGAGCTTCGACGCCGTGGCGCAGGATCTGAAAGCCGTGGACCTCCGCACCTGGGTCCGCACCTTCGAAGCGCTGCGGCGCCACGACGCGCGGGATGTTTTGCCGGAGATCGACGTCCCCACGCTCGTGCTCGCCGGCGGCCGCGACGCCTTCGTGCCTGCGAGCGAGGCCGCCCGGCTGGCGGACGCCATCCCCGGGGCCGAGCGCATGGTCGTCCCGGAGGCGACGCACTTCGTCGCCCTGGAAGCCCCGGAGCTCGTCAACCTGCGCGTCGAGAAGTTCCTGCGCGAGCGCGGGGCCTCGCTCCGCGACGTGGGTTCGGAGCTCGACACATGAAGCGAGCGCAAGGCCTGGGAGCGAGCCTGGCGCTGCTCGTCACGTGTGGCCCGAGCGCTCCACCGGGCCCCACGCCCGCCGAGGCGGCGGACGGAGCGGCCTTGCAGCGGCTGCTGACCGACCGGGCCTACGCGGAAGCGCTGGCGCCGGCAGAGGAGGCCGTGGCCGCGGACCTCCCGGTACGAGCGGCGGAGCGCCTTCGCGAGGCGACGCTCCCGGCCGCGCGGGCCCAGCTCGCGCGCCTCGGGGCCTTTTCGCCGGCGAGCCCCGCAGGGCGCCGCGCCACCGCGAAGGCGCGGGACGCGCTCCAGGCGCGCATGGAGGCCCTCGAGACCTACGCGGCCGCCCTCGAGCGCGGCCTTGTCGAGGACCTGGTGCTGGTCGACGCACTCCGGGACATGCGCGTCGCCGAGAACGCCATCGACGCCGCCCTCGGTGAGGCGGCGGCCTTGCGTGGCGCCCGCGAGGCGCGACCGCACGGTGCGGAGCCGCGACCGGCGACGCATGATACGCCCGCGGCACCCGCGACGCGGCCTGCGACCCCCCGATGATCCTCGTCGTCGACAACTACGACAGCTTC
>JBCCAW010000814.1:0-1923 GCA_039814655.1 Myxococcota bacterium
CCCGGCCTTCCTCGAGGTTGCCCGCGGCCTCGCGCGCCTGGCTCAGGAGCCCGGTGACCTCGGCGTAGGTCCGCAGGGCCTCCCGCGCGGTACGGCCGGCGGCGGCGTCCGCGTCGAGCGGCGTGCGCCAGCGGGCCAGCGCGCTCGGGGCGCCGCGGAGAACGACGAGCGGCGGCTCCTGCGCTTGCCCGCTGCTCCCCCAGGCGAGGACCAAGAGGAGGGCGGCGGCGCGGCGCATCGACGCACCCTACACCGGCCACGGCTGCCGTGGGCGGAGGCCCGGTTGCCCGCTGCGGGGGGCTCCGCTAGCGTTCGCGGCCCTCTGATGCGCCGGGCGCCCTGCGGCCCTCTCGCCGCGACCCGAGCGCGACCCGAGCGCGACGCTGCCACCATGCTCGAGAACATCGCTAGCCGCTTTCAGACCGTGGTCCTCGTGGGCCTCGTCGTCCTCCTGAGTTCGGTCTTCATCCTCCAGTTCGGAGGCCCCCAGGCCCAGGGCTGCACCGCCGGCGGCACGGCGTGGGCGGCCAAGGTCGACGGGGAGACGGTCACCGGAGGCGAGGTCGGCGCCATCTACCGGGCCGTGCGTTTCGACCAGGCGTCGCCGGACGAGCAGCTCCGACGCCAGCTCCGGCGCCTCGTGCTCGACGGGCTCATCGAGCGCACGCTCCTCGCCAACGAAGCGCGACGCCTCGGCTTCGACCTCGACAACGACGAGGTGTCCACGGAGTTCTCGACCAAGCGCCTTCTCTACATCACGCTCGGCCGCGACGGCCGGAGCGGCGGCGCGTTGGTGCAGGACGTGTCGACGGGCGTCGAAGATCCGGAGACCGGCCTTTTCGACGCGGAGCGCGCGGAGCGCTTCATCCGTAATGCGCTCCAGCGCACGGAGACGGACTTCCTCCGTTGGCAGTCCGAGGAGATGCTCGCGGACCGCATGCGCCAGACGGCCATGGCCGCGGTGACGGTCAGCCCCACGGAGATCCGCGACGCCTACGTGCAGGAAAAGGAACGGGCGACGGTCGCCTACGCGCGCTTCTCCCCGGCCTACTACCGGGACCGGCTCGAGCCCTCGGCCACGGACCTCGACGGATGGATCGAGGCCAACGACGAGGCCGTTCAAGAGGAGTACCAGCGCCAGCGCCATCGCTACACGGACCTCGAGCCCCAGGTGCGGGCCCGGCACGTGCTGCTGAAGGTCGACGCGGACGCCGACGAGGCCACCAAGGAGGCCGTGCGCCTTCGCGCCGAAGCGCTCCGGGCGCGGGCGCTCGCCGGCGAGGACTTCGCCGCCCTGGCCCGGGACAACAGCGAGGACACGGGCAGCGCACCGCGCGGCGGCGACCTCGGCTACAACCCCCGCGGCCGCATGGTCGGCCCCTTCGACGCGGCGCAGTTCGCCATGGAGGTCGGGGACATCTCCGAGCTCGTGGAGACGCGCTTCGGCTTCCACGTCATCCAGGTGGTGGGCAAGCGCGAAGGCGATGTGCCCGAGGACGAAGCG
This sequence comes from Myxococcota bacterium, assembly GCA_039814655.1. GTDB lineage: Bacteria > Myxococcota_A > Polyangia > Polyangiales > Houyiibacteriaceae > CALCTH01. The sequence continues at coordinate 1,505 of JBCCAW010000814.1, forward strand.
AAGCGCGAGCTCGCCGAGGGCCTCTACAAGGAAGCGCGCGCCGGAGAGCTCGCGCGCGAAGCCGCGACCGAGGCGCTCGCGCGGCTGCGTGCCGGCGCGAGCCCCGAGGCCCTCGACGCCTACCTGCTTCGCCAGGACCGCGGTGAGCCCGAGCCGGCGCCGGACGAGGGCGAAGAAGCGGAGGGTGATGCGGAGGCAGCGGAGAGCGCGGACGCGGAGGATGACGGGCCGGAGCGGAGCGCCCTGGCGCCGCAGATTCGCACGCCTCCGCCCTTCGGCCGCACGGACAACCCCGTGCGTGGCGCCTTCGACTCTGGGCCCCTCGTGCGCGCCGTCTTTGCCGTGGCCATGGACGCGCCCTACCCGGAAGAGCCGCTTCAGCTCGGCACCGAGTACGTCGTGTTCAAGGTCCTCGAGCG
>JBCCAW010000418.1:0-5375 GCA_039814655.1 Myxococcota bacterium
ATCTATAATAGTTTCTTCACTAGTTTTAGACCTCAAATAATCCGCTCCAGATTTGGTAAGTAGTAAAGATACAGAAGGTATGGCACCGGCGTCGTTCAGGAAGCGCGCCGGCTCCGGTGGACCAGGCGCGGGGGCCGACGCGAAAGCGTGGTCTTCGAGCGCGCGCCAATAGTCGTCGAGGCGCGCCAGCCTGCGGGGCGGATCGAGCTCGAAGGCGAGCGGGGGGATCGGGCCGGCCTCCGCGTAGATTTGCGTCCCCACGAACGCGCCGTCGAAGTCGGCGATCACGAAGTCGGGGGTCGCGCGTTCCCGCGCCTCGCTGTCTGTCGCGCCGAAGTAGAGGGCGTAGGTCATCCGGTCTTGCGCCGCCTGGACGCCGCGACCGAGCTCGCAAGGAGTGGGGTCGGCGCTGGGAGGCCCAGCGTCAGCTGATACGCTCATCACGTGGCCGAGCCCGCCGCCTCCCTGACCTACGCCGAGTACCTCGCGCTCGAGAAGCGCACGGGCGTGCGCCATGACTTCGTCGGCGGACGCGCCATCGCGATGGCCGGCGGGACTCCGGAGCATGCGCGCCTCTGCCTCGCCGTGGGTGCAGAGCTTCGGGCAGCGCTCGCGGGTGGGCCCTGTGTGGCCTACGGGTCCGAACTCAAGCTCCTGGTCGAGGCGACGGGCCGCGCGACCTACGCGGACGCCGCGGTCGTTTGCGGCGAAGCCGAGCCTTCGGAGATCGACCGCAACGCGCTCACGAACCCGCAGGTCGTGGTCGAAGTGCTATCCCGGGGAACCGAGGCCGATGACCGCGGCGAGAAGTTTGCGCACTACCAACGCCTGCCCTCGCTCCAAGAATACGTGCTGGTCGCCCAAGACGAGGCGCGCGTCGAGGTGTTCCGCCGGGGCAACGAAGCGGGCGAGTGGGTGCTGAAGAGCTTCGGCCCGGGCGACGCCTTCGAGCTGCCATCCCTTGGCCTGCGGGTCTCGGTGGACGCGGTGTACGGCGGAGGCTGACGCGCGCGGCGGGCATCGCCGGAACTGGGTCGTGGCGACCCGGGCCAAGCGCTTAGCAGCACCCGCGAGCGGTTCGTCTTCGTTCCGCGCTGGAACGCGTTCGGCCCCCCTCTGCCGCTTCACCGTCGGGTAGGTTCGGTGCGAGACACGACTGGCGCCTCGGGCGCGGCTGTCGGGCAGGAGCTCGAGGGGCGCGTGCGGTGGGAGGTTGCGCCGAAGAACCTGCGGCTGGAGTTCGGAGCCGCGCGTCTGTGGCGCGATCGGTTCGCCCGACAGGCCGACAACCCCGCCACCGGAGGCCCGGATGCTCGTCTACAAATCCGATATTTCCTACTTCAGCGGCAAGGTCGAGGCCTACCTCCACCTCAAGGGGATCCCCCACGAGGTGCGCGACACCGGGTACTTCGGTTTCCTCGAGATCGAGCGCGCCACCGGCGTGAAGAAGATGCCGGCAATCGCGCTGCCGGATGGCCGGTGGCTGTATGACAGCACCTGGCTGATCCGATGGTTGGAGGACGAGCATCCCTCCCCCGCGGTGCGGCTCGAGGATCCGGTTCAGGAGTTCGTGGCCTTCCTCATCGAGGACTACGGCGACGAATGGCTGTGGCGTCCGGCGATGTGGTGGCGGTGGGTGCCGCCGGTGGCGCAGCGACAGGTCGGCCGGCGGATCGCGCGGGAGTTCTTCGGTCCGTTCTTCAACGGGCCGATCGGGGCTTGGTTCGCCCTGCGGCAGCGGCGCGAGTGGCTGTATCGAGACGGGGTCACACGGCGAAACGACGGCTGGGTCCAGCAGCTTTACCGCGACGAGCTCGCTACCTTGAACCGGGTGCTGGCCAACCGGCCCTTCGTCCTTGGCCAGCGTCCGACGTGGGCGGACTTCGGCTACATGGGCTCGATGTTCCGCCACTTCGGCTGCGACGACGAGCCGTCCGAGGTGATGCGACGTGAGGCGCCTGCCGTCTACACCTGGGTCGCCCGAATGTGGGAAGGCGCGGGCGGCGCGCCCGGCGTGGGGTTCGACACCTCGGGGCTGGACGCTCTGTTCGCCAGGATTCGTGGCGACTACCTGCCGTACCTGGAGCAGAACGCGAGCGCCCACGACCGAGGAGCGAAGCGCTTCGACCTGGACGGCGCGACCGCGACGCTTCGTGGTTCCGTCACCACGACCTACCGCGTGCATGCCTGGAACGCCCTCCTCGCCCAGTGGGCCAGGCTCACCTCCGCGCAACAGCACGAGGTCGAGCGGCTCGTGGGCGACCTGGGGATCTTGCGCGGCGGGGCGCGGGTCGAGTGCGGGCTTCCCGACGTGTGCGAGCTCCCGGTCACGCCGGGAACAGCGCCAGCGATACGCGTCCGCACGTTGCTGGGCCAACCACGCAACTAGCTCGACGGATTCCGTTGAATGAGCTGCCAAGTGATGGCCGCCAACGCGAACTCCAGCACCATGTAGCCGGCCAGCAAAGGGTGGGGCCAACCGTCGGCGACCAGGCTCACCAGACGCCCGAGCCCGATTCCGAGCGTGAAGACGAAGAGGCTCCACAGCGCGGGGAGGCGCAGACTTGGGCGCTGCGCACCGAGGAACCAAAGCGCGACCATCGCGAGGTACAGCCCGGCCACTGCCCGGAAGACATGGCGCGTGTTCACTCCCGATGCGTCGATGTCATAGAGCAAGGGAAGGCTGACCTCAGGCATCAGTCCGTAGGAGAGAGCGATGGGCGGAAGGCCTAGCGTCATCACGAGAAGAAGAACCCGTTGCATCTGAACAATCGTCATTGCCATCACCCGGGAGATGAGATCCGTTCGGACTGGCGGCAGGCCAGGGGATCGTGGCGCGAGGGCGCCTTCACCTTTCGAGGAGCCGCGCGAGCAGCGCCACCAATAGCACGGCCGATAGCGCTGCGTGCGCCTGCCCCATAAGCCGCCACGTGGCGGACAGTCGTTTCCACCCGCGCGCCGCGATCACGGAGGACGCCAGACTCGTGAGCACCGCAATGAGGCTCAGCGCGAGAAACCAGAGGGCGGCGACCGTCGAGGCCGGAAAGCCCTCGAGCCCTTGAGCGGCGGGGGCCGGAAGGTGCGGCGAAAGAGTGAAGTACGGCATCCCGCGCCACGGCTCCCTGCGGCGAAGCGCGCCTTCGGCCGCTCGCAGTCGGCGCGAGGCCGGCGATGACGCTCGCCATCGAGGCGGGCCTGAACCCCGGCGACCTCAGCCTCCAGGCCATCCCCGTCACCGAGGGTGGCGGCTCCGACTTCGTCAGCCTCGCGAGCGCCACGACGTACGCGCACCGAGCGATGACGACCGCGACCGGCGGATACGCCGCGCTCTCAACGACGCTCGAGGTGGCGCTCAACACGGCCTCCGGCCTGTCGGAGACCTACACCATTACCTACGACCCGTTCGCGGGCTTTTACAAGATCAGTCTCCGAGGTGCCTTGCAGTACCGGGTACAGCGAAAGCGAGAACCCAATCCGCGGCCCCAAGCCCACGCCGAGCTCGCGGTAGAGGTCGCCGGGAACCGTGTATTCAACAGCGTCGCCGTTGTCGGTCGAGATGACGATTCCGCGCGCGCTGCGTACGCGCTTGCTCACCGTGCGCTCGGGAGGTCGCGTCCCTCGGCAGGAAGCCGAAGCCCTCCTTGCTGCCGCGCCTCGCGCAAGAGCGCATGGCTGGCCCGGCGGCTCCGGACGTGATGCCAGCGCAAGGGCTCCCACCGCGGATCCCGCCGTAACGCGGCGAACTCCCGCCGGTAGCCCGCGTGCTTCTGGAAGCTCCACGCCACCACGGACGCCTCGGGATCGAGGATGAGCAAGTTGCGGACGCTCTCCCGGTTCCCGTTCCAGAGTCTCTCTCGGGTCACCAAACGGCGTAGCGTGCGCCAGCCGCAGCTCGCCGTGGTGACGTGCCGCGGGAGGTCGAGCCACACGACGCACTCGGTAGCGGGCCAGATGCGCTCCCGGTGCATGGCGTAGTTGCCGTCGATGACCCAGCGCGGCTCGCGCGTGAGGAACGCCTTGATGCGCGCGTCCACCTCGGCGTCCGGCGCCTGCCTCCAGTTCGCCTGGTGACGCAGCGCATCGAGCTCGAGGTGCGCGTAGCCGAGCGCGCTGAGCGCGCGCGCGAGCGTCGACTTCCCGGCTCCCGGGGCCCCCACGACGGCGATGCGTTCGGCGAGCTCCACCATGCGTCTGCCTACCCGCGCCGCCGGGCTCGCGCCACGCCGCGACGTCGTGGGCCCATGCCCTGTCGGTCGGGCGCGGTCGAGGCGACGTCGACCGACGCAGACTCCACGAACGCTCCATATCTACAAGGCATTTCGTAGGCATCAAGGAGTTGGCCATGCGCTCGACGAACCTCATGCTGATCGGCTGGCTGGCGGCCTGCAGCTCCTCGCCCGAGGACATGGACGCCGGCACGGCCAGCGCCATGGACGCCGGTCCCCTCGAGGCCGGCGGAGGGGACGCCGCCAACGACTCGGGGGGCGACGAACCATGCCTCGTGGCCGATGACGGGGCGTCCACGGGCAGCGGCCTCTATGCGGTCGAGTCCATGGAGCTCGCCCCTGGCCGCGACGGGGCCAGCGTCTACTACCCCGCGGGCATCGCCGAGAGCGGGTGCGCCTTCGCGGTCATCGGCTGGGGCAACGGCACCAGCTCCATGGGTGGGGACGCCTACCCCGCATACTTCGAGCGCCTCGCCAGCCACGGCTTCGTCGTCGCCGTGGCGCACACCAACTTTGCGGCCGCCGGCCCGGTCATCCTGGACACCGCCGCCCTGGTGCTCGCGCTGAACGACGACCCCGAGAGCCCCTTCTTCGGTAAGCTCCGGCGCGCCTACGGAGTGATGGGCAAGTCCCAGGGTGCCATCGCCGCCGCGCGCGACGTCAACCTGGACCCCGACGCCGTGGCAGCGGTGATGGTGGCAGGCTCGATGGGCACCGTGACCCGGCCCGCGCTCTTCGCTACCGGGACGACCGACTTCCTCCAGGGCCAGACGCTCGGTGGCTACGAAGCGGCGACCGAGGCGGCCGTCTATGCCGAAGCCACGGACGTCGACCACCTCGGCCTCGACGAATCCGTCCCCGTCGCGCAGCTCGCGACTTCCTTCATGCGCTGCCACCTGCAGGGTGACGCCGGAGCCTGCGCCTACCTGGCGTGCGAGGAGTGCCGGGTCGAAGCTTGGAGCGCCTACCAGGTCAAGTGAAGGCGCGTCCTCGGACAATTTGGGCGATGGCGATAGTCAGCATGAACACGCCCAACTTTACGTAACACACGTTGTGCGAACTACGCGCCGGCCTGCTGGAGGGCGCGGGACGGCGCATGAAGGCGGTTTGGGCGGCCTCGAGGACCGGACGTACCATCTCTCGGGCCCC
>JBCCAW010000048.1:0-17508 GCA_039814655.1 Myxococcota bacterium
CCCGTTTGAGCCCGCGTTGAACCCGGACCGCGCCGCCACCACGGCCTCAGCGACGGCCATCGTGAGCGCAGCGCACACGTTACTGACCGTCTGCACGTCTACGCATCCACATTGGTAGGCGGCGACGCCAGCATTGCCGTTCCCGCTGCCCTGCTGCTGTTGCTGCCGCCGCTGCTGCTGCTGCTGCGGCTCCTGCCGCAGGTCGTCGCCGCCGGCCGCGGAGCTCTCGCCTCCCGCGTCCCCCTCGGCTTCGCGCACGCCCTCCTGCTTCGCCGCCGCCGCCGGACCGTCGGCCACGCCCATGAGCGCGTCCATCTCCGCGACGAGCGCGCACCCTGCCGCCCTGGCGTCGCCGCCCATGGCCGCCGCGGCGGGCGCGCCCCCGGGCGCGCCGCAGTGGCGCCCCTCCTCCCGGCATGCACTCGCGCGGCGGCAATCGGCCCGCGCACTACCAAGGCGCCGCCGCGTCCGCCAAGGAGACTGAGGCCTCGCTCGCGCTCGCCGTCGCCGCTGGCTACGTCCAGCAGGACGACGTCCAGGGCGTCCAGAGGCTCTGCGACCGCGTCAGCGCCTGCATGTGGGTCTGGGTCAACCGGCCCCGGACACGGCGCTGAGCCAGAGCGGCGCCCCGCCCCGGCGGGGCGCCGCGACGGTGCGTTCGGCGGCGGAGACGGGCACGGACACGGACACGGAAACGGAAACGGAAACGGAAACGGAAACGGAAACGGAAACGGAAACGGAAACGGAAACGGAAACGGAAACGGAAACGGAAACGCCCCCCTTGGGCCCCTCGGCCTCCCCGCGCCATGCTCCCGCCATGCTCCCCAGCTTCGGGCTCCATGGCCGCCTCGCCGCGCTTCCCCATCCGGCGCGAGCCCTGAAAAACAACCGGCTCGGGGACCCCGGCGAGCGGGTCAGCCTCGTTTATGTGCCGCCGGGCGAGGGGCGTTTTCCCGTGGTCATGCTCCTGCCCGGGTTCGCCGCGACGCATCGGTCCATGGTGGGCTACCGGCTTTTCGAGCCGAGCACCGTGGAGCGCTTCGACCGGCAGGTGGCCGAGGGCGGCTCTCCACCAGCCATTCTGGTGCTCCCCGACGCGATGACGCGTTGGGGCGGCAGCCAGTTTCTCGATTCACCCGCGACCGGGCGTTATCAGACGCACCTGGCCGACGAGGTCTTCCCGGACCTCGACGGCGCCTTTCCTACGATTCCGAAGCCCGAAGCGCGCGCCATCGCCGGCCGGAGCAGCGGGGGGTTCGGTGCGCTCCGGCTGGCCATGGACCGCCCCGGCATTATCGGGGCTCTCGGTAGCCACGCGGGCGACGCGCTCTTCGAGGTGAGCATGCGCCCCATGCTCACGAACGCCGCCGTGGCCATCGACCGGGCCGGCGGCCTCGACGCCTTCGTGCGCCTCGTCGACGAGAAACGTCTCGAGGGTGGACCGCGCGGGACCGGTGCCTTCGATGCGCTCTTCGTGCTCGCCTCGAGCGCCGCCTACGCACCGGATGCAGAGGGGCCCTTCCCTCACTGCCGGCTCCCCGTCGACCCCGCGACCGGAGAGCTCGTTCCCGAGGTCTGGGGACGCTGGCTCGCCGCTGACCCGGCCGTGCGCCTCGCCGCCGATCCCCGCGCACGCGAGCGACTCGCGGCGCTCCGGCTGATTCAGCTCGACGCCGGCAACCGGGACGAGCACGGCCTTCACTTCGCCGCCCGGCGTCTCGCGCAGCTCCTCGAGGAAGCCGGCGCAACCGTCGCACACGAGGAGTTCGACGGGGGCCATCGAGGCACCTCCTGGCGCTACCTGGACACCCTCCCGGCGCTCATCGGCGCCCTCGCGCACTCCTGAGGCCGGGAAGTCCTTGGGAAGGCGGGAGCCAATGGGTATTGTTCCCGCGGCCTCTCGCCGGAGGACTCATGGCCACGAAGAAGACGACGACCAAGAGCCCCAAAAAGGCGCAGCCGCGCAAGGCGAGCGCGAAGGCGACGAAGAGCACGCCGAAGAGGGCGACGGGCGCGAAGGCCAAGAAGTCGTCGGCGGAACAGGCCGCGAAGCGACCGCCGGCCGATGGCGAAGGCGCCCCGGAAACGAAGCCGGCGAAAAAGACCGGGTCAGCCGCCATCGCCGCCGCCATCATCGCCGACGAGAACGCACCGCAGAAGGTGGCCGAGCAGGCCGAGCTCCTCCTCGACAGCCGAAGCACCACGGCCACCAAGGCCGCACGGGTCATCGGCGAGATCGCGAGCGAGAAGCCCGAGCTGCTCGTGACGCACGTCGAGAAGTTCGCCCGGTCCATCACGAGCTCCAACAAGCGCGTGATCCAAGCGGGCGCGGACGCGCTGCCGGCCATCGCCAAGTTGGCGCCGGCGCGCGTGGCCAAACACCTCGACACGCTCAAGGCCGCCTTTGACGAGACGACCCTCGACGGGAAGGACGGACTCGTTCGCACCTTCGCAAACCTCTGCACGGCCTCCGTCGCCTACCAGAAGCGTCTCGAGCCCGTGCTCGCCAAGGCCCTCGAGATTGCGGACGGGAAGACGCTCCTGCGCTGGTCCCAGGTGGTGCTGCCGGCGCTGAAGGGCGAGCCCCACGCGCGGGCCCGGGCCGTGGTCGAGGACCGGCTCGACCGGATCCCGAGGTCCACGGCCCAGCAAATCGCCACGACGCTGAACTTCAAGCTTCGCGTGCGCTACCGCTGAGGCGCCTCCTTCGCCGCCGCACTCCTTCGCCGCCGCGAGGCGCGGCTCAGGGCGGCGCGGCTCAGGGCGCGCGCTGGTAGCGCATGCGAAAGACGACGTCGCGGTCGAGCTGGTCGTTGGCCAGGCGCACCGAGAGGACGAGCGTCCCGTCTTCCTGGGCCGCGAAGCGGTGCGTGATGAGGCTCTCGCCATCCTCGCTCCGGAGCGACTGCACCAGGTCCCCGTCCCGCACGCGAAGGCGCGAGTCCATGGGCTCCCCGTAGAGGTCCTGGATGCGGGTCCAGGTCCCGTTCACGGGCTGCGCCACGCGGTAGGCGTCCCGAAACTCGACGCGGAGGGCCCGCGTGCCGTCGCGGGCGACGCGAAAGGACGGAAAGACCGGCAGTCCGGCCCGGAGACGGCGGCGCGCGATGCCTCGGCCCAGAGCGAAAACCTCGGCTACCGTGCGTTCGATGCCGGCGTCGCGGCTCTGCGTCGCACGACCGCGGCTCGCGAGCACCCAGCGGCCGAGCAGCGCGTCGGGCACGGCGGCGTTCTGCGCCGAGACCGGGACGACGAAAGACGACGCCAGCGTGAGGCCGGCCAGCGACGCAAAGGCGAGCGCGCGAATCATGGCGCGGAGCCTACGCGCGCGCGGCACGGGCGTCATGCATCGCCGGTGATGCGAGGGGATCGAGGTGGGCACTATGCCTTGACGGTACGGCGCGCCGGCCGATTCATGGCGGCTCGTGCACCGCGCTTTCCCGATGCGCGGAGCCGCGGTATCTGGCCGCATGGCTCGTCTCCTCCGCTCGCGGCCCCGATGCGCGGCGCGCACGCTGCTCTCGCTCGCTCTCGTGACCGCGTGCAGCGCCACGCCCATGCTCATCCGCTCGGCCGTGGACCGCGCCGTGACCTTCGAAGGCGTGGACACGGTCGCCTACCTCGGGCCCGAGGCGCCCGCCGGGGGCTTTCGGCGCAACCCGCCGAGCGCCGTGACCGCCGACGTCATCCGGGCCGTCGTCGAAGACGCCCTCGACGTGGCCGGATGGCACGTGGTGCCGCCCGGCGACGCGGCGGTGTGGATCCGTGCCGGCTTCGGGCGGCGCATCCTGGACCCGAACGCCCCCGTGCAGGATCTGCCGGCCAGCTTCGTCAGCGCCTCCAGCTACGAAATGGAGGTGGCCCCGGACACCTTGGTGCTCGACGCCTTCGAACGGGAGACCGGACGCCACGTGTGGCACGGGCAGGTGCTGACCTACGAAGACCAGGGGAGCCAGGCCGACGCCGCCGAGGACGCTCTCTACCGGCTCCTAGCCACCTTCCCGCCCGCGGGAGGCGATCCACGCTACCGGCGCTGAAACCGAGCCGGCACCCCCCACCGACGGTGCGCTCCGGGTTTCAGCGGCCCTCCGCCCGCGGGCTGCGCGCTGGCCTCCACGAAGGGGCCGTTCTTCGTCGCCGCGGCACCCACGCCGCACGCGGATCTTCCACAAAGACCCGGAGAGGGGTTCGGGGTGGGTACCAGGCTCAGCGTGCGCCTGAGCATGGACGGCCGGCGGAGCCCGTGGCCTCCTGCCCGGCGTGAGACACTCGATCGCGTTCGGCGTCCTCGCCAGCCTCCTCGCTCTGGCCTCCTCCAGCGCCGCGCAAGACGCCGGCGGCGACGCGCACCCGCTTTTCCCGGCCCCGCCGGAGGTGACCCGCCTCCCGAGCGGGCTTCGCATCATCAGCATCCCCTGGCCGAGCCCGGGCATCGTCGCCTACTACACGCTCGTGCGCGTGGGGAGCCGCGACGAAGTCGAGGCCGGTCACTCGGGCTTCGCGCACCTCTTCGAGCACATGATGTTCCGCGGCACCGAAGCCATGAGCGGCGACGAGTACGAGCGCCGCATTCAGGCCCTCGGCGCGGACAACAACGCCTACACGACCCGGGACTTCACCATGTACACGGTGACTGCCCCGGCGGAGGAGCTCGCCTCCGTGGTGAACCTCGAGGCCGAGCGCTTTCAGCGGCTCAGCTTCTCCGAGGAGGACTACCGCACGGAGACCGGCGCGGTGCAGGGCGAGTACGCCAAGAGCGCCTCGAGCCCGTCGCTACCCATGTGGGAGGCGCTCAGCGGCTTGGCCTTTCGCGAGCATACCTACGGCCACACGACGCTCGGCGCGCTCCGGGACATCTGCGCCATGCCCGACGAGGTGGCCTACGCGCGGCGCTTCTTCTCCCGCTTCTACACGCCGGACAACACGACGATACTCGTCGCCGGCGACGTCGAGCACGGGGCCCTCGTTCGCGAGGTGCGCCGGGCCTACGGCCGCTGGCGAGGGCGCCGCGCCCGGGTGAACGTGCCCGCGGAGAGCACGGTGCGCTCCGGATCCGAGCACCTCGTCTGGAACGGGAGCGCCCCGCCGCGCATGCACCTCGGCTACCGGACGCCGGCCTTCGCCGGCGGCGCCCGAAGCGCCGCGGCGCGCCGGGCGGCGCTTCGGGAGACCGCCGCGCTGGACGTGGCCCGAAGCCTCGTGCTCTCGGAGGCGAGCCCGCTCGTGCAGCGGCTCGTCACGCAGGAGCGCACGCTGCTCCAGCTCGTGGGCTACGCCCAGCCGACCCGGGATCCGGGGCTCTTCGTCGTCAGCGCGACCTTCCCCCCGCCGGCGGAGACGCCCGCCGCAGCAGCGCGCGACGCAGCCTTCGACGCGGTGCAGGACGCCGTGCAGGCGGCCTTCGACGGGCTGGCCCGCGGCGACGTGGACGCCGCGCGCTTCCAACGCACGCGTTCGCACCTCCGCTACGCGCTCATCGCGGACGTGTCCACGCCGAGCGACGCCGCGGACCTGCTCGGCCGCATGATCGCCGTAGGCGGCGAGAGCGACGACCTGACCCGCTACCTCGCGGCCCTCGACGCGGTGACCGCCGAAGACGTCGCCCGCGTTGCCGGCGCGTACCTGGTCCCAGCCCGCCGCGTCCGCGTGACCCTGGCCCCCCCCTCGCCGGGCGAAAGCGCGCCGGAGCGGCGCGAACCGCTGTGCCCGGAGGCGGAGTGATGCGCCCGCTGCTAGGCCTGTGGCTCGTGCTGGCTGGTTGCGGCGGAACGTCGCGGCTGGTCGAGATCCCGCCCCTCGACGAAAACGTCGATCGCCTGGACTCGGGCGACAGCGGTCCGGCCCTCGCCGGCGTCGCGGCCCTTCCGCGCGACGACCTCGGGCTGGCGGAGCTCCTCGAGCTGCGCAGCGCCAGCCCCATGGTCTCGCTTCGCGTCACCTTCGAGGCCGGGAGCGTCGAGGACCCGCCGGGGCGCCCGGGGCTCACCGCGCTCATGGCGCGCGTCATGGTCGATGGCGCCGCCGGCGCGCGGAGCGCTACGGCGATGCAGGAGACGCTCTTCCCCTGGGCCGCCGAGCTCCGGGCCGTGAGCGGCCGGGACGCCACGACCTTCGTGGGGCGCGTGCACCGGGACCATCTCGAGGCCTTCACGGAGGTGTTTCTCGACGTGCTGCTACGGCCTCGCTTCGCGGAAGAGGACGTGGACCGGCTCCGGGCGCAACAGCGGTCCGCATTGACCCTCGGGCTCCGGGCGAACGACGACGAGTCCCTCGGCAAGGAGCTGCTGCACCAGCTCCTCTACGAGGACCACCCCTACGCGCTGCCCCCGCTGGGCACGGCCTCGGGGCTCGACGCGGCCACGGCGGAGGAGCTTCGCGCGCATGCCGCGGCCGTGCTCTGCCCGGGCCGCATGCGCGTGGGCGTGAGCGGAGACCTGCCCGAGGGCTTCGGGGCGTCGCTCCTGGCGCAGCTCGAGGCGCGGGACGGCGCGCGCTGCGTGGGTCGGCGACGCCTGCCCCGGGTCGCGGCACGGCCCCGGCGCGTCCTCATCGCGCACAAGCCCGAGGCGAGCGCCGTGGCCATGAGCCTGGGCGTGGCCACGGACGTGACCCGGGACCACCCAGACTACGCGGCGCTCACGCTCGCCATGGCCTACCTCGGGCAGCACCGCACCTTCGCGGGCACCTTGATGCAGAAGATCCGCGGCGAGCGCGGGCTCAACTACGGCGACTACGCCTACGCGGAGCATTTCGTCCAGGAAGGCTGGACGCGTTTTCCGGCCCCGGGGTATGCGCGGCGCCAGCAGTACGCCTCGCTCTGGGTGCGTCCCGTCGACGCCGACGAAGCCCACTTCGCGCTCCGCATGGCCGTCTACGAGCTCGAGCGGGTCGTCCGCGACGGGCTCACGGAAGACGAGTTCGAGCGCATCCGTGGCTTCGTGCGGCGCTACTACGCGCTCTACCTCCAGACCGACGCGCGGCGCCTCGGCTTCGCCCTCGACGACCGCGCTTACGACGCGCCGGACCCCTTCCTCGAAGGGCTCCGAGCGGCCTGGGCGTCCATGAGCGCAGCGGACGTGAACGCGGCGCTTCGGCGCCACGTGGACCCCGCCGCGTTGCAGATTGCCCTGGTGGCGCCGGAGGCCGAGACCCTAAAAGCGGCGCTCGTCGCGGGGGACCCTTCGCCGCTGAGCTACCGCGCCGACCCGGGGCCTGAGGTGCGCGAGGAAGACCGGCGCGTGGCGCCCTTCGACCTGGGCCTGCGCGCCGAAGACATTCGCATCGTCCCCGCAGCGTCGCTCTTCGAGTGAGCCGCCGGGACCGAAGGCGTCGCCTTCGAGGTCAGGGCGCGGCGCTAACGGCGCTCGAGGGCACGAGCCCTCGCACCGCCACCTGGTCGTCGACCGCAAGGAAGACGTCGACCTCGTTCGTGTCGTCGAAGCGCTCCCACTCCCGCGCGAAGCCGGCCTCCTGCAGGATGGCGATGGTGCGCCCCTGCCCGTGGCTGACACGTGTGCCGGCGGCGATGCTCAGAAGCGCGCGACCGGCGTCCTCGCCTCGAATGCGACGGGGCACGCCGCCATCGGAAGCCGGCGGACCTTCGCGGCGCGGCAGGGCCGCGGCCGGCGAGAGCGGCGAGCTCTGCGTGTCGATGTAGCCCACCAGGTAAGGCCCAACACCGACACGAACGCCCTTCCAGCGGCCCCGGTCCCGAAGCATGCTCACGACGAGCGGCGGGTCCAGCGCGGGGAGCGTCACCGCCACCTCCGTCGGCGAGGCGTAGAGCGGCACCGGCACGCCCGCCGGGAGCTGCATGGCCGTGCCCTCGGGAAGGGCTTCGGCCACCGGCGGGACCTCGGTCCCGAGAGCCGTCTCGTCGAAGGTGCCGCGGTAGGCCGGGAGCGTGACGTCCGGGCCGCGTCCCAAGTCCACGCGGGCCTCGACGCGCATCAGCCCGGGCTGCGGGTCCGGCCCGAACACGCGCACATAGTCGCCGGGGCCGAAGTAGATGGGCGTCCCGGCCAGGGCACCGCGGCTGCGCACGCGCAAGGCCAAGCGCGAGGCGTCGAGGTGCGCCTGCACCTTCATCGCCCCGAGCACGTTCACGGCCACGCGACCGTTCTCCGGGAAGGCGCGGATGCGCACGGAGGCGCCCTCCGAGAGGTAGCCGATCGCCGGAGCCTGGGGGCTCTCGTCCAGATAGAGCGCTGGCCCGCTGCCCGGCCCGGCGAGAAAGGCGCGGGGCCAGCGCGCCGGGTCCATGCTCACCCCCTCGCTCCCGACGTCTCCGGAGCCCGGGACCGGAGGCCCATCGGGGGCGGCGGAGCCCGCCGCGCAGGCAGCAAGCAAGAGAAGCGCTAGCGAGAGCAGCGGTCGCATGGCCGCAGGTGTACGGCGAAACGCAGGCCGGGGCACGTTCGCGCTTTGCGATGGCTCCGCTGTGCGGTCTCACCGCGTGGCGGGTCTCGAGGTGCGGTGGGGCTCGCCGCGCAGGTGAGCGCGCCGCGCAGGTGAGGCGCCGAGCTGCGTGCCTCAGCCGCCGCGGCGACAGCCGGCGGCGAGAGCCGCGACGAAGGCACGAACGCTTGCTTCCGCCGCGTCGAGGTCTGCGCCGGCCGCCTCGATGCGGCGGACGAGCGCCGAGCCGACGACGACGCCGTCCGCGTGCGCGGCCACGGCCCGGGCGTCGTCCGGCGAGCTCACGCCGAAGCCCACGGCCACGGGGCGGCCGGCCGCGTCGGCGAGCGCCCGGGCACGGGCTCCGGCGGCCGCGAGGTCCCCGGCGGCGGAGCCGGTCACGCCGGTCATGGAGACGGCGTAGACGAAACCTGTCGCCTCCCGAGCCACGGCCTCCGCTCGCTCCGTGCCCGTCGTCGGTGCGACGAGGGGAATCAGGTCGAGGCCCGCGGCCCGGGCCGGGTCGCGAAGCGGGGCCGCCTCCTCCGGCGGAAGATCCACGACGAGCAGCCCATCGACGCCGGCGGCGGCCGCATCGCGAACGAGCGCCTCCTCACCGTAGGCCAGGATGGGGTTGTAGTAGCCGAAGAGCACCAGGGGCACGTCGCAGCCTTCGCCGCGAAGCGTCCGGACCGCGTCGAGCACGCCGGCGAGCGTCGCGCCGGACCGAAGCGCCCGTTCGCTGGCCCGCTGAATGGCCGGCCCATCCGCCGTCGGGTCGCTGAACGGCATGCCCAGCTCGATGATGTCGGCGCCCGCCTCGGCGGCCGCACGCACGAGGCGCGGCGTGGCCTCGAGGGAGGGGTCGCCGCCGCAGAGGTACATGACCAGGGCCGCCCGGTCCTGCGCGCGCGCACGGCGGAACACCTCTTCGAGCCGGCCGCCGGTCGCGCCGGCCTCGGGCGCGATGCCCTCCCCCCAGGTCTGCCGGCCCATGCTCAGGCCTGCGCCCGACGCGCGAGCTGCGCGCGCACGTTGTCCAGGTCCTTGTCGCCGCGGCCGCTCGCGCAGACCAGCACGTGCGCGCCCGGGCCGAGCTCCCGCGCCAGCCGGCGTAGGTCCGCAAAGGCATGCGCGGTCTCCAGGGCCGGCAGGATGCCCTCGAGGCGGCTGAGCTCCTGAAAGGCATCGAGGGCCGCGTCGTCGTCCACGGCCACGTAGGTCGCGCGGCCCGTGTCTTTCAGGTGCGCGTGCTCCGGGCCCACGCCGGGGTAGTCGAGGCCCGCGCTCACGGAGTGGGCCTCGGCGATCTGACCGTCGGCGGTCTGGAGCAGGTAGCTCTTGGCGCCGTGAAGCACGCCCACGCGCCCGGCCGTGAGCGGCGCGGCGTGCCGAGACGTCGTGAGGCCGTCGCCGGCCGCCTCGACGCCGACGAGCCGCACGTCCGCGTCGTCCAAGAAGCCGGCGAAGAGGCCGATGGCGTTGCTGCCGCCTCCGACGCAAGCGACCACCGCATCCGGTAGGCGCCCGGCCTGCGCCAGCATCTGCGTGCGGGCTTCCCGGCCGATCACCGCCTGAAGCTCACGGACCATCCACGGGTAAGGGTGCGGGCCCGCAGCCGAGCCGACGCAATAGTAGGTGCTCTCGACGTGCGTCACCCAATCGCGGAGCGCCTCGTTCATGGCGTCCTTCAGCGTGCGCGCGCCGCTCTCGACGGGGGTCACGCGGGCCCCGAGGAGCTCCATGCGCGCCACGTTGGGTGCCTGCCGCGCAACGTCCTCAGCGCCCATGAACACCACGCAGTCGAGGCCGAGCAGAGCGCAGGCCGTCGCCGTGGCGACGCCGTGCTGGCCCGCGCCGGTCTCGGCGATGGCCCGACGCTTGCCCATGCGCCGGGCCAGGAGCACCTGGCCGAGCGTGTTGTTGACCTTATGGGCGCCCGTGTGCGCGAGGTCCTCCCGCTTGAGCCAGACCTGACAGCCCACCGCGGCGGAAAGCCGCCGGGCCTCGTAGAGCGGCGTCGCCCGGCCCACGTAGTTCGCCAGCAGCCCGTCGAGCTCGGCCCGGTAGGCCGGGTCGCACCAGGCCGCGGCGAAGGCGGCCTCGAGGGCCGGAACGAGCGTCTCCGCGACGAAGCGCCCGCCGTACGCGCCGAAGCGGCCCGAGGCGCGATCGAACCCGGGCGGGAGCGTGAGCGTACTCTCCATGGAGGTGGGTTAGCGGCAAAGGGCCGCGCCGTCCAAGGCCGTCAGCGGCCGCGCCAGTCCTCCACCGGGTACTTCGCTCGGTTCTTCTCGAGCTTCCGCGTCATGGCCGCGCGCAGATCGAGGCCGATGCGGTCCGCGAGCATGAAGAGCGTGATGGCCACGTCGGCCAGCTCGTCGGCGATGGCTTCGCGGTGCGTCGGGTCTTTGCAGTGCGCGTCCGCGTCGTGACCGGGCACCCAGCGCAGCTCCGCCGCCAGCTCCCCGGCCTCGCTCACCACCGCCATGGCCAGGTTCTTCGGATCGTGAAAGGGCTCCCAGGCGCGCTCCTGCACGAAGGCGCGAATGTTGGCGACGACGGTGCTGTAGTCGTGATCGTCGAAGGCCATGGCGGTTTCTCTCGGGAGCTAGGGTGAGGGGCCCGGGCGGGACGCGCTCGGGCCAAAGGAAGCGGCGCCGAACGAGAACGGGCCGCCTCCCGGAAGGAAGCGGCCCGCGCTCAGTTCAGCGTGTCGGCGCTCAGCCCGCCGGGACGGGCGGAAGGAGCACGCGGTTGATGAGGTGCACCACGCCGTTCGAAGCCTGGATGTCGACGGCGATCACGTCGGCGCCGCCATCCGTGGCCGAACCACCGTTGATGGTGACGGGGTCACCGGAGTCGTCGATGGTGAGCGTGCCGCCGCTAAGCGTCATGACGCTGTCCGGAAGCTGCGTCGACAGGAAGGCGTTCCCGCCGTTCACGGCCGAGTCCGTGTTGTTGTTGACGTGGAAGAGCAGGATGCCCTGGAGCACGTCGGAGGGCGGAACCTCGGCGAGCATGTCGAAGGCCGCGTTGTCCGGCGCGAAGACCGTGTAGCTGGCCGAGGGGTCCGAGAGCGCCAGCGTGAGCGGCGTGGGGGGGTCGCCCGGGAGCGGATCGGCCGCGCCGAGGGCGCCCACGAGGCCCGTGAGACCCTCGAGGATGGCCACGCCGGTGATGGTGGGGGGCACGAGCACGGCGTCGATGACGTGGATCGTGGTGTTGGCGTCGCCGCGACCGATGGTCACGGCGATGTCGGCGCGGTCCACGCCGGCCTCGGTGGGCGCGCCGTCGAGGCCCACGTAGCGGATGCCGTCGCCGGCCTCGTTGAGGTACGCCTTGACGCCCTGGCCGCCCTCGAGCTGGCCGATGACCGTCCGGACGAAGCCGTCGGTGTTCGAGGCGAGGTCCGCCGCGGCGAACTGACCGTCGATGATGTGGTAGGCGATGATGCCGAAGAGCGTGTTGAGGCCACCGATCTGCTCAGCGGTCAGGGTGCCCTCACCGCAGGCGGGGTCCGCCTCGAGGGCGGTGGAGATGGCGGCGAAGTCGACGCCGAGGGCCGTGGCCGCCGCGCCGACGGCGTCGTCGGTCGGGGCGAAGATGGTGCGCGTGGGCGCGAGAAGGTCGAGACCCGCGAGGTTCGTGGCCGCGCCATCGACGCAGGCGAGGATCGCGTCGATCACGGCGCCGAGGGTGCCCGTCTCGGGCTCGGCCTTGATCTGCTCGAGGAAGCAGGGGGGCTCCGTGAGGCCGCCGCCGCAGGCGACGCCGTCGCCCATGTCGTCGCCCATGTCGTCATCGACCACCATGTCGGTGTCGGTGCCGTCGACGGGGATGTCCATGTCCGGATCCGTCCCCGTGGTGGTGCCGTCGTCGTCCCCACACGCGATCGCGAAGGGGAGGCTCAGCAGTAGTGCCAACCAAGCGTGCTTACGCATTTATGATGCTCCTTTTAGCGTGGGGGCAAAGTCCTGGTCGGCCCCCGGCGACCGGAGGTTTAGGCGATAACGGGGGGACGTCAACGCAAGTTCGACAAAAATTGATCGAACGAGCTTTGCGTCACCCGTCGGCGCCTAGGCCTCCGCGAACGAGGTCGCAGCTCTGTGTCGAGTTTTCCAATCCGTCAACGTGACGGTCACGAAAATCGCTCGATGAAGGCCGCGTGCACGGAAAGCTCCGGGTCCCGGCGAACGCGGTGGGCCTTTTCTCCGCTGCGCACCTTCTCGACCTCGAGCACGTCCGCGTCGGCCTCGCGAAAGACCAGGCGCCACGCCTTGATGGCGAGCACGAAGGCGCCCGGGCGCCCGGGCACGGGCCGAATGCGCCGGTAGGCGTGGGGCTGCGGTCCGAGCGCGAGCTGCGCCCGGGCGCGGTCGCGAAGCTCCACGCCCGCCTGCGAGAGGAACGCGAGCTGTGCGTCCGCGCGGGGCGCGAAGCGAACCTCCCAGCGCGGCCCCGGGTCCCGGGGGCGTCCGCGCCCATCGCTGCCTGCCTCGCGCGCGAGCCATCCCGTGCGCGCGTCGGGCCAGCTGTCCGCCCAGGGCACGTAGGGCTTCAGGTCGAGGAGCGGCGTCCCGTCGAGGAGGTCGAGGCCCGACACGTGCAACACGAGTCCCTGCACCTCGCGCAGCCGGAGCAGGCTCATGCCCAGCGGATTGGGCCGATGCGGGGCCCGGGTGGCGAAGACGCCGCGTTTGATGGCGCTCCGCGGAGGCTGCACCTTGGGTCGCCAGCCCTCCGCGCGATGGAAGACGAAGAGGGCCCACACCCCGTCCCAGCCGGCGAGGTCCCGCGCCGCGTCCTCGTACCCTCGGCCGGGATAGAGCTCGAGCGTGCCCTCCGTGGCCTCCGCCGCCCGGGGCTGCCGGGGCGCGTCGGCCTTTTCTCGCAGCGGGGACCGCACCACGCCGATGGCGCGCAACGTGAACTCGGTGGCCGTCTCGTCGGGGCGCATCGCCCGAGGGTGCCGGATTCGGGTGCGCTTGCGTGCACGGGCTGGCGTAGGGTGCCCGGGCCATGCGTGTTCCGTCCCCCGTCGCCGCCTCCTTCGCTCTCGTCTTCGGCTGCGCTTCGGCGGCGGGCCCGGCCGCCGGCGCGGTGGCGGAGCCCGCGGGCCGCGCCGCGGAGGCGACGGAGGGTACGGAGGCGACGAGGGGCCCGGAGGCGACGCCGAGCGCCCCGGCTTCCCCGCTCACCCTTCCCTTTCCGAGCGAGGAACGCGTCGCGGCGCTCGTCGCCGACGCGGCGGAGCCCGGCGCCCTCGCCGCAGAGCGGGCCGTGGTGCCCTTTCCCTGGCGCCTCGAGGCGGTGCCCATGGACCCGCGGCGGACGCCGCACGAGCGCCGGTCCTTTCCCGGTCGCATGCTCGCCGCGCTTCTGGGGAGCGAGGGGGAGTCTCCGCTCCCGGAGCTGGCCGCCACCGAGGGCATGCGCTGCGTGGCCCAAGCGGAGGCCCGCGTCTTTCTCACCGAGGGTAAGGCGCCGGCGCCGGTGTACGAGGAGTTCGTGCTCGCGCGCTGCGGCGTCCCGGCCGACGGCGTTCGCGCGGCCGGCATCGCCTTCGACCTCCCGCGCGGAGGCAGCCTTTCTTCGCTCGGGGCCGCGGACCGGGCGCAGGTGCTGAGCCGGCTGCGGGGCACGCTGGTGGAGCTCGGCGCCGGGGAGGTTGGTCTCGCGCTCGCGGAGGGGGACGTGGCTCCCGGGCGACGGCGGGCGTTTCTCGCGCTGGCGCACGCGAGGCCCCGGGTCCGGACGCCGACGCCCCGGCCGCAGGCCAACAGCCGCGGTCGCGTGGAGATCTCCGGCGAAGTGCTCGGGGCGGCGCCCCACTGGATCGCCGGCGCCATCAACCAGGGCGAGGCCGGGGTCGCGAGCTGCGAGGCGGACCCGGGCCTCGCGCTCCCGCGCTTCCGCCTCCGCTGCCAGCTCGCCCCCGGCGATCCCTACGCGCGCGTCAGCGTCACGGCGGGCGAAGGGACCCTGCTGGCGGAGCGCGTGGCGAGCTTCGTGGCCCGGCGCCCCGGCGCAGACGTCCGGGGACCGGTGCCGGCGCGCAGCACGTCCCGGGCCCTCGAGGACGGCGGCGACCTCGGCGCCTACACGGTGGCGGCCTTCAACCGCGTACGCAGCGGCGCCGGGCTGGTGCCGCTGGTCTTGAGCGCGCCGGAGAGCGACCGCCTCGACGGTCTCGTCCGTGCGGCCGTGGACCCGCGCTTCAGCGGCGATGCCGGGGACGAGCTCAGCTTGGCCATCGTGGCCGGGAGCGCCATCGAGGACGCGCCGCCGCTCCGCGATGGCGCCTACGTCGGAACGCTCATGCTCGGCCCGCCGAACACGGCCGCGTGGCTCACGGCGTGCTTTCTAGACCCGGACATGCGGAGGCTCTTCCTGGCGCCGGCGGCGCGCGTCGCCGCCATCGGCGCCGAGGTCACGCCCCGAGGGCTCGCGGCGCTCACGGCCACCTGGCAAACCCACGGGGACCCGCTCGTCGAAGACGCGGCGGCGGACGTCGTCGTGAGCGCGGTGCAGCGCGCGCGCCTCGCCCGTCGCCTGCCGGCGGCGCAGCCGATCCGTGGCTACGCCGGCCTCGGCCCGGCCCTGGACCGCGTCCGCACCGGAGCCGCGACGCGCCAGGAGGCCCTCGACGCGGTGCTCGCGGAAGCCCTGGGGGAGCTCGGAGGCACCCTCGAGGCCTTCTCGATTCGCACGCTCGACCTTCGCGCCCTGGAGCTTCCCGCGGCGCTCCTGCAGGAAGGCCCGCTCGACCTCGCCGTCGAGGTCACCCATCAGCGCGCGGAAGGCTCGAGCTGGGGAACCTACATCGTCGGCGTACTGACCCGCCGGCCGTGAGGACTGGAACCCGTAGCGCGCCCGAATCAGGGACGGAGACGGAAGCGAAACCGGGTGCTACACCGCCCCGGTGACCGTCTCCGACCTCGAGCTTCGCTTTCGGACCGACGACCGCAGCGAGGAAAATGTGGCCGGTGCCGCGCTGCGACGAAGCGGGGAGTTCGCACCCCCGGACACGGCGCGACGCTATGCGCCGGACCTTCGCCTCGAGCCGGTGCACGTGGACCTCGACCTGCGGATCGACCTCGAGGCCGAGCGCCTCGACGCCACGATCACCCATCGCATCCGCGCCAACGACGGCGACGCCGACGCGCTGACGCTGCATGGCGTGGACCTCGAAGAGCTCTCCGTCGAGGGTCCGGGCCTGCGCCACGGCTACGACGGCGAACGCATCGAGCTCGCCTGGGACCGGCCCTTCGCGAAGGGCGAGGAGCGCGAGGTCGTGCTCCGCTACGTGGTCCGCCACCCGCGGAGCGGCCTGCTCTTCTCGCGGCCGACGCCCACGGTGCCCGACGCCCCGCGCTTCGCCGTCACGGACCACGAGACGGAGCGCGCGCGGCACTGGTTTGCCACCGTCGACCTGCCCGCGGCCCGGCCGACGCTCGCCTTTCACCTGCACGCCGAGGAGTCCCTCACGCTCCTCGCGAACGGCCGGAGGATTGGCGAAGACCACCACGGCGATGGGACCAAGACCGCCCACTGGGCCCTGGATGCGCCGTGTCCGAGCTACCTGACCTGCTTCGCCGTCGGGGAGTTCGCCCGGGCCGAGGGCGGCGAGGTCGAGGGTGTGCCCGTGGCGGCCTTCGCCCCGAAGGCGACCTTCAGCGAGGCGGACCTCGCCCGCGTCTTCGGGCGCACGGCGGAGATGCTCCGCTGGCTCCCGGCGCGCCTCGGCGTGCCCTACCCCTACCCCAAGTACTTCCAGTTCGCGGCGCAGGGCATCGGCGGCGCCATGGAGAACATCTCGCTGGTGAGCTGGGACGCGCGCCTCGTCATCGACGAAACACTGAGCGCAGAGGAGCAGCCGCTCGTCGACATCGTCAACCTGCACGAGATGGCGCACGCCTGGTTCGGCGACCACGTGGTGTGCCGCGACTACGCCCACGCCTGGCTCAAGGAGAGCTGGGCCACCTACCTCGAGAGCTGCTGGCTGGAGCACGACCAGGGCGACGACGCTGCGGCCTACGACCGCTGGGTCTGCGCGTTCCAGTACAGGAAGGAGTCCGACGAACGCTACGCCCGGCCCATCGTCACGCGCCGCTTCGAGACGAGCTGGGACATGTACGACCGGCACCTCTACCCCGGCGGCGCGATGCGTCTTCACATGCTCCGGCGCCTCTTGGGGGACGGCGTGTTCTGGGAAGCGACGCAGACGTACCTCGAGCGCTTCGGGGGGCGCGTCGCGGAGACCGACGACTTCCGCGCCGTGCTCGAGGAGGCCAGCGGCCGGAGCCTCGCGCGCTTCTTCGATGACTGGCTCCGTTCCCCGGGCTACCCGAAGCTCCGCGTGCGCTTCCGATGGGACGCGGCGCGCCGGGAAGGGGTCTTCGAGCTGGAGCAGACGCAGGCGACGACGAAGGGCAAAGGCGCCGGGCAGGTCCCGACCTTCCTGCTGCCGCTCGTGTTCGCGTACACCCTGGGCGGGAAGGAAGAGCGCGCCTCGTTGACCATGGACGAGGCCCAGGCCGTGCTCCGCGTTCCCATGGCCTCCGCGCCGACGCGCGTGCGCGTCGATCCCGATCAGACCCTGCTGCTCGGCCTCGAGCTCGATGTGCTCGAGGACCTCGAGCACGCGCTTCTCACGGCGCCGGACGTGCCCTCGCGGATCGAAGGCGGGCGCCTCCTGGCCAAGCGCGGCACGCGCCGGGCCACGGAGGCCCTGGAGGCGGCGTACCGGGAGGAGAGCTTTTGGGGCGTACGGGCCCAGTGGGCCGAAGCGCTCGGCGAGGCCGCCTCCCAGCCCGCGTCGGCGGCGCTCACCGGGCTCGTGGCGGACCCGCCCGAGGGCGACGCGCGGGAGCTCGCGCCGCTCTTTCGGGCCGCGCGCCACTACCGGGACCCGGAGCTGGCCGAGGCCGTGGAAGCGCGCGTGCGCGCCGAGGGCGCGGCGGGCTTGCCCCCGCGCGCCCGAGAGGCCGCCGTGGAGGCCCTCGGGGCCCAGCGGGAGGCGGCGCCCTTCGAGCTGCTGGCGGAGATCGCCGCGGACGGCAGCGCGCATCCCTTCGCCCGGGCCGGGGCGCTACGGGCGCTCGCCGC
>JBCCAW010000089.1:0-14332 GCA_039814655.1 Myxococcota bacterium
GCCCATGGCGTGCCTTTCACGGTCGCGGCGCCCTGGAGCACCGTGGACCTTCGGACGGAGACCGGCGCCTCCATTCCCATCGAGCAGCGGAGCCGCGACGAGGTCGCCCGCGTCGGGGACACGCTGCTCGTGGCGGACGGGATCGGCTGCCGGCACCCGGCCTTCGACGTGACCCCGGCGCGCCTGGTGGATGCCATCTACACGGAAAAGCAGACGCTTCGCCCGAAGGCCGGGGAGACGCCGGGCACCGCGGCCGGGTGACAACGAAAACGGAGACGGCACGGGACCGCTCCGTTTCCGCCGGGCCGGAAACGGGCTCTCGGGGCCCGCCCGGAACGCGGCGCGGCGCCTAATCTTGGGCGCGCTTCCGCGCCTTCCGGCTTCTCTCCTCCGGCGAAGGGTGCCACGTTTCGCGACGTGCAGCTTCGGGCGATGGCGACGGGTGGGGTGCTCCTGGCGGCGCTCGCGGCATGCAGCGAGGGAGGGCCCGCCGGGCCCGAGGACACGGCGACGGTGCCGACGCCGGCGCCCGCTGCGGCGGCATCGCCGGCGACGCCCGCTGACCCGGAGCCGGACCCGCACCCAGACCCGAGCGCCGACGACACGCCGTGGATCGCCATCGACACGCACGTCGACACGCCGGCGCGCATGGTCGACGGGCCCGACGACATCGGTGAGCGCGTGCCCGGGGGCCACCTCGACCTGCCGCGCATGCGCGAGGGGGGGCTCACCGGCGCCTTCTTCAGCATCTACGTGAGCCCTCGGCGCTTTCGCCATCGCGCGGCCTGGGAGCGCACGCTCGCGCTCATCGCGTCCGTGAAGCGTCTGGCGGAGGCGCACCCGGACCAGGCCATGCTGGCGACCACGGCCGCGGACGTGCGGCGCGCGGCGGCCGAAGGAAAGGCCGCGCTGCTCATGGGCGTGGAGGGCGCGCACGGCCTCGGGGACGCGCTCGGCCGCTTCGCGAACGGCCGCTCCATCACGCCGCCCGACGAAGAGGAGGTGCTCGCCCGCGTGCGCCGGCTCCACGCGGAGGGCGTCCGCTACATGACCATCACGTGGTCCATCGACAATCCCCTCGGCCGTAGCTCGAGCGGCGCGGCGCCCGAAGAGGGGCTCACGCCCCTCGGGCGAAAGGTCGTCCGCCTGATGAACGAGCTCGGGATCATCGTCGACGTGAGCCACGTCAGCGATCAGACCTTTTGGGACATCATGGACGTCACGGAGCGGCCGGTGCTGGCCAGCCACTCCTCGGCGCGGGCCCTCGCAGACCACCCGCGAAACATGCGCGACGCGATGATCCGCGCCGTGGCCGAGGGCGGAGGCGCCGTCTGCGTGAACTACTACACGCAGTTCATCGACCAGGACTACGCGCGCCGTCGAAAGCGCTTGGACTATCGCGAGCGCGCCGCCTTCGAGGCCCTCGACGTCCGCTTCGAAGAGGCCTCCTGGGTCGACCGCGGCGCGGCCCGCTATGCGCTCGCGCAGGAGCTCGCGCCGGACCTCGACCCGCCGGGGCTCCCGGAGCTGGTGGCCCATTTCCAGCACATCACGGAGGTCGGCGGCCCCGGCGCGGCCTGCCTCGGGTCGGACTTCGACGGCGTGCCCGAGCTACCCCTCGGCCTCGAGGACGTGAGCCAGCTCGGCAACCTTCGTGCGGCGCTGCTCGGCGCCGGGCTGCCGGCCAAGGCCATCTTCGGCGAGAACGTGCTCCGCGTGCTGGAAGCGCAGCAGCCGCCGGGGGCCGGCGCCGCTCAGCGAAGTCCCGCGCCGAGGAACATCACGCCGTAGCAGCCTCCGATGCCGAGGGCCGCCACCAGGCAGGTCCCGCCGATCACCAGCTTCCACACCTGGCTGCCGCCCGTGCCCGCGCCTCCTTGCAGGTCGTCGCGGCCCTTGTAGGAGGCGACGAGCCACACGCCGAGCGCCAGCGCGAGCAGCCCCACGAGGGCCGGCCCGAAGACCAAGAGTCCCAACACGATGCCCTCGCCGTCCATGCGCCGACCCTACACGACCCTCCGTACGCGGCGGTGTAGGGTCGGCCCATGGCCCGCGTTCGTCCCTACGTGTTCTACGGCGCGACGCGCGCGCTCTGCGGCACGTGCCTGCGCGTCGTGGACGCCAAGGAGCTCCTCGAAGACGGGGACGTCTGGCTCTGGAAGCGCTGCCCGGAGCACGGCACGGAGCGCGTCCTCCTCGCCGACGACGTGGCCTATTGGCGCCGGGCGCGCGAGGTCTACCTGAAGCCGCCGGAGCAGGTGGCCCGGTACGCGACGCCCCACCGCTACGGGTGCCCCTACGACTGCGGCATCTGCCCGGACCACGAGCAACACGGGTGCGTGTCGGTCCTCGAGGTCACCGATCACTGCAACCTCCGGTGCCCGACCTGCTACGCGGCGAGCGGCCCGGAGCGAACGACGCATCGGTCGCTCGCGCAGCTCGAGGGAATGCTGGACGCCATCGTGCGCCAGGAGCCGGAGCCCGACGTGCTTCAGGTCAGCGGAGGAGAGCCCACCACGCATCCGGACTTCTTCGCCATTCTCGATGCCTGCCGGCGCCGGCCCGTGCGGCACCTGATGGTGAACACGAACGGCCTCCGCATCGCCCGGGACCCGGCCTTTGCCGAGCGCCTCGCGTCGTACATGCCGGGCTTCGAGGTCTACCTTCAGTTCGACTCGCTGCGCGAAGGGCCGCTGCGTACGCTTCGCGGCGCGGATCTTCGGCGCGTGAAGCGCGAGGCCCTCGAGCGCCTCGAAGCGCTCGGCGTCTCCACCACGCTCGTCGCGACGGTCAAACGCGGCGTGAACGACGACGAGCTCGGCGACCTGGTCCGCTTCGCGCTCCAGTGGCGTTGCGTTCGAGGGGTCACCTTTCAGCCTGTGCAGGACGCCGGGCGCAACGAGGGCACCGCGGCGCCCCCGCGGCGCCTCACGCTGACCGAGGTGCGGCGCCGACTGCTCGCGCAATGCGACCTCTTCACGCCGGACGACGTCGTGCCCGTGCCCTGCCACGCGGACAGCCTGGCCATGGCCTACGCCCTGAAGGGCGAGGGCGCCGTGGCGCCGCTGACCCGCTACGTGCCCCCGGAGGTGCTGCTGGCCGGGCCCCGGAACACGCTGAGCGTCGAGAAGGACCCAGCGCTCCAGGGCGCCGTGAGCGACGCGCTGGCGCAGGCCTTCACGGGCACCTTCAGCACGGCGCATGGGCCGGAAGGGGCCGCGGGCTCGCTCGCGGAGCTGCTCTGCTGCCTGCCGCGCATCGAGGCCCTCCCGGAGCTCGGCTACGAGCAGGTCTTTCGCGTGGTGATCAACGCCTTCCTCGACCGCCACTCCATGGACCTCCGGAGCGTCCGCAAGACCTGCGTGCACATCGCCCATCCCGACGGGCAGCGGGTGATCCCCTTCGACACCTACAACGTGCTCTACCGCGACGGTCTCGAGGCGACGCGGCTGGCGCCGCTGCGTCGCGGCGAGGGCGCCAACGCGGGGCTCGTGGCCCTGGGCCGGACGTGACCCGAGAAGGTGGCGTCGCCGCGCGCACGAGCGCCCGGTCGTGAACGGAGGCGAGCTGGCGTACCTGGCCTGCGTGGCGGCGGGCATCGCGGTGGCCTTCGCCGCAGCGCGCGGGCTTCGCGCGAGCGAGTCGCCGCTGCCGCCGGGCCTGTCCGGTCGCGTACGCCGGGCGGCGCTCCTGGGCGGCGTGCTCGGCGCGTACCTCTTCGAGCTCCCGGCGGACCTGCTCGGCTGGTCGGCGCCGAGCGCTCGGGGCCTCGTCCCCGTGGGCGGCCGCACGGTGCTGGGCGGCCTGCTGGGCGGCTGGCTCGCCGTCGAGCTCACGAAGGCCCGGGCAGGCTTCCGGGGCGCGACCGGCGACCGCTTCGCCATTCCCCTGGCCCTGGCGCTCGTCTTCGGCCGGCTCGGATGCACGCTTCGCGGGTGCTGCGAAGGCACCCTCGTGCCGGAGACCTCGCTTCTCGGCCGCGCCGGGCTGCGCCTCCATGGCGTGCCCCGCGTCCCCGCAGCCAGCCTCGAGGCCTGGTTCCACGTGCTGGCGCTCCTCCTTCTCTTCGGGCTGCGTGCCCGGGGTCTGGCCCGCGGGGCACAGCTCGCCCTCTACCTCGCGGCCTATGCGCTCGTGCGCATCGCCCTCGAGACCGTGCGCGCACACCCGCCGGTGCTCTTCGGGCTGACCTACTACCAGGGCCTCGCGCTCTTGCTCTTGGCCCTCGCCGGAAGCACGGCGTGGCGCCGGCTCCGCTGAGGGCGCGGTCCTGGGCTCGCGCCGCGCTCGCTCTCGAGGCCTCGCTGCGCTAGGCCGACCGGCCATGACGACTGCCTCGAACACCGCGGTGCGACGCGCGCTTCTTTCGGTCTCGGACAAGACCGGCATCGTGGACTTCGCGAAGGGCCTGGCGGCCCGTGGCGTCGAGCTCCTCTCGACCGGCGGCACGGCCCGGGCGATCCGCGCGGGCGGCGTAGAGGTCGTCGACGTGGCGACCTACACGGAATCGCCGGAGGTCATGGACGGGCGCGTCAAGACGCTGCACCCGCGCGTGCACGGCGGCATTCTCGCCCGGGACCAGGAGGCCGACTGGGCCGACCTCGAGCGCATCGGGGGCAAGCCCATCGACCTCGTCTGCGTGAACCTCTACCCCTTCGAGGCCACCGTCGCCGGCGGCGCGGATCACGCGACCATCATCGAGAACATCGACATCGGCGGGCCCTCCATGGTGCGGAGCGCGGCGAAGAACCACGCCCGCGTCCTCGTGGTGACGGACCCCGGCGACTACGTGGAGGTGCTCGGGGCGCTCGCCGGCGGCGCGAAGGAGGAGCTTCGTGCGCGGCTGGCGGCCAAGGCCTTTGGCCACACGGCGGCCTACGACGGCGCCATCGCGGGCTACCTGACCTCGCTCGATGGCCAAGGCGGCCGGCACGTCTTCCCAGGCACGCTGACCACGGTGCTCGAGAAGGCCTACGACACGCGCTACGGCGAGAACCCGCACCAGAAGGGCGCCTTTTACGTCGAGCGCGGCGCGGCCGCGGGATCGCTCGCGCGCGCCGAGAGCCTCGGCGCCGGCGGCAAGGAGCTGAGCTTCAATAACCTCGTGGACGTCGACGCGGCCCTCGAGGCCGTTCGCGAGCTCGAGGGCGCGGGCGCCGTCGTCGTCAAGCACACCAACCCCTGCGGCGTCGCGACGGCGTCGACGCTCGACGCGGCCTACCGCTTCGCCCGCGCGGCGGACGCGACGAGCGCCTTCGGCGGCATCGTCGCGCTCAACCAGGAAGTCGATCTCGCCACCGCAGACGCCATCGCCGAGACCTTCATCGAGTGCGTGGTCGCGCCGGGCTTCGCGGACGACGCGCTCGAGCGGCTGAGGAAGAAGAAGTCGCTCCGGCTCCTCGCCACCG
The DNA here is from genome assembly GCA_039814655.1 of Myxococcota bacterium. GTDB lineage: Bacteria > Myxococcota_A > Polyangia > Polyangiales > Houyiibacteriaceae > CALCTH01. The sequence goes on from JBCCAW010000089.1 coordinate 5,409, forward strand.
GGGGCTGGCTCCCGGCGGACGCACCTATGGTCCAGATGAAGCGGGTCAGCGGCGGCTTCGCCGTGCAGGAGCGCGACGCGAGCGCGGCGGGGGAGGTCGCCGGCGGCAAGGTCGTCACCCAGCGCGCGCCCACGGACGAGGAGCGCGCGGCGCTCGATTTGGCCTGGCGCGTCTGCAAGCACGTGAAGTCGAACGCCATCGTCTTTGCCAAGCCTGGCCGCACTGTCGGCATCGGCGCCGGGCAAATGAGCCGGGTGCTGGCCGTGGAGATCGCCGCGCAGAAGGCCGGCGACGAGGCGCGGGGTGCCGTCATGGCGTCGGACGCCTTTTTCCCCTTCGCCGACGGCGTGGAGGCCGCCGCCAAGGCCGGCGTGACCGCCGTGGTGCAGCCCGGAGGCAGCAAGCGGGACGAGGAGGTCATCGCGGCCTGCGACGCGGCCGGTATCGCCATGGTCTTCACGGGTTTCCGGCATTTCAAGCACTGACGCGGGGCGACGGGGCCTGATAAGCACGGGCTCATGACGACGGAACGGAAGGCCCTCGTGGTCGGCGGCGGCGGCCGCGAGCATGCCTTGGCCTGGCGGCTGCACCAGAGCGGCGCCGAGCTGCACGTGGCCCCGGGCAACGCCGGCACCGCGTCCTTTGCGACGAACCACGGGGTGAAGGCCGACGACGTCGGCGGGCAGGTCGCGCTGGCGAAGGAGCTCGGCGTCGGTCTCGTCGTCGTGGGCCCGGAAGCGCCCCTCGTCGAAGGGCTCGTCGACGCGCTGGCGGACGCCGGCATTCCGGCCTTCGGGCCGACGAAGGCGGCGGCCACGCTTGAGGGCTCGAAGATTCGCGCCAAGGAGCTGATGCAGCGCGCGGGCATTCCGACGGGGGGCTTCGAGGTCTTCGACGACGCGGACGCCGCCGAGGCCTACGTGCGCGCCGCGGGCCGGCCGCTCGTCGTCAAGGCCGATGGACTGGCCGCCGGCAAGGGCGTCACCGTCGCCCAGGACGCGGACGAGGCCGCCGAGGCCATCGACCGCATCATGCGCCAGCGGGCCTTCGGCGCGGCCGGCGCGCGGGTGCTCATCGAGGAGTGCCTCGTGGGCCCGGAGGTGAGCTACCACGTCGTCTGCGACGGGGAGCGCGCCGTGCCGCTGGCGGCCGCGCAGGACCACAAGCGCGCCTTCGACGGCGACCGCGGCCCGAACACCGGCGGCATGGGCGCCTACTCGCCGCCGCCCATGGTCGACGCGGCGCTCGAGGCGCGTATCCAGGCCGAGGTCGTCGCGCCGACGCTCGCGGCGCTCCGCGACGAGGGAACGCCCTTCCGCGGCGCCCTCTTCATCGGGCTGATGGTCGTGGACGGCGCGCCGCAGGTGCTCGAGTACAACGTGCGCTTCGGCGACCCGGAGACGGAGGTGCTCATGGCGCGCTGGGGCGGGGACGCCTGGCCGCTCTTCTACGGCGCCGCCACCGGCGACCTGTCGGGCGTGGAGCCGCGCTGGGAGGCGGCGGCCGCCATGACCGTCGTGCTCGCCAGCGGGGGCTACCCCGGGCCCTACGCCAAGGGGAAGGTCATCGCGGGTCTCGAGGACGCCGCGGCCCACGCCACGGTGTTTCATGCGGGCACGGCGCGCGCCGGCGGCGAGGTCGTCACGAGCGGCGGCCGGGTCCTGGCCGTGACGGCGACCGGCGCCGATGTCGCGGAGGCCGCAGCGAGCGCCTACGCCGCCGCCGACGCCATCGACTTCGAGGGCAAGCAGCTCCGGCGCGACATCGGCTGGCAGGCCCGGGGCTGACCCTGGCGCCGCGCCGCCTGGCGACGCGCCGCCTGGTGACGCGTGAGCTTCTTCGCGGGCGATATTGATTTTCGTTTGCAAGAACCAGCGAGCGTGGGTAGACCGCCGTAGTCGTTGAAAGTCGTTTTCAACAGCAACCCTCTGCGCCCCAGGACCCCGCGTTTTACGCGGCTCGGAGGGCCTTCCCGGGACGCGCTTCCGCGCTCCAGGAGCTCCCATGCACTTCGATAAGTACTTCCTGAACCGCTTCGGGCGGGCCGTTTTCACGGGCGCCGTGCTGGCCGCCTCGGCCGTGGGCGGCGGCGACGACGCCTCGGGCCCCTCGGCGCTGCCGGCGACCTACGCCTTCACCAACGCGGCGGGCGAGAGCACGGTGGCCTACGGCGGCCAGACCTTCCGCCACGTGCTCATCCAGGAGATGGACGGGTTCACCGGGGCCCTGTCGGGCCTCATCGACGGGGACGCCGAGACGCCCTACGCGACCGCCGGCCGCAGCCAGGCCGAGCTCGACTCCTGGTTTCGCTTCGACGAGACCGCCGCGGAGCGACGCTTCGAGTACGTGACCTTCGGCCTCCAGGACTCCTTCGACGACCTGGCCTCGCCCCGGGGTCTCGTCGGCAAGACCGCCGGCGAGGACGCCAGCACGGACCACCGCGACTGGGACGGCGGCGCGTTCTTGGGATGGCGCGACACGGCGCTGCTCGGCGCGGAGGCTGGGACCAGCCCGGTCGCCTTCGTGGATACGCTCACGGCCGCCCTCGACGCGCAGGCCGTGGCCCGAGCCGGCGGCGGGCAGCTCCCGGGACCGAGCGGGGAAGCGCTCCCGGTGTACGTCACGGCGGAGGGGCTCGACCTTCAGCAGCTGCTCGAGAAGTTCCTGCTCATGAGCGTCGCCTTCTCCCAGGGCGTCGACGACTACCTGGACGACGACGTCGACGGCAAGGGCCTGCTCGCGCCCAACACGCTGGCCGAGGGCACGACCTACACGGTGCTCGCGCACCAGTGGGACGAGGGCTTCGGCTACTTCGGCGCGCCGCGGGACTATGCGGACTACAGCGACGAGGAGCTCGCCGGCGCCGGCGGCCGCGCGGACTGGCAGGGCCAGCACGACACGAACGGCGATGGCGCCATCGACCTCGAGAGCGAGTTCGTCTGGGGCGCGGCCTCGAACGCCGCCAAGCGCGACCTTGGCTCGGCGAGCGGCACGGACTTCACCGGCGAAGCCTGGGATGGCTTCCTCCGGGGCCGGGCGCTCATCACAGGCGCCGGGGAGACGCTCACGGACAACGAGCTCGCGCAGCTCCAGGACGCCCGGGACCAGGCCGTGGCCGGCTGGGAGGGCGCCCTCGCCGCGACGGTGGTGCACTACATCAACGACACGCTCGCGGACATGGATGCCTTCGGGACCGAGGGCTACGACTTCGTCACGCACGCCAAGCACTGGGCCGAGATGAAGGGCTTCGCGCTGGGCCTTCAGTTCAACCCGCGCTCGCCGCTCCTCGACGGCTTCGAGGCCTTCCACGACCTCATCGGCGACCGGCCGGTGCTCTCGGGCGCCGGCGAGGAGGCCATCGCCGCCTACCGGGAGGCGCTCCTGGCGGCGCGGGCGCAGCTCGGCACGGCCTACGGCTTCGCCGCGGCGGACCTGAGCGCGTGGTGAAGGCGTGACGAGCACGCCGCTTCGACCCAAGGACCGCCCCATGCGCATCCCGAGCCTCGCTTCGTTTGCCCTCCTGCTCGCCAGCAGCCTCGCCTGTGGTGAGAGCGGCTCCTCGAGCGACACCGGCGCCGACGCGGACGCGCGCCGCCAGTTCCTCGCGGCCTTCGCCGACGAGGCCGTCGTTCCCCGGCTCGCGCGCTTCGCGGACCAGGCCCGCGCCCTCGACACGGCCGCCGCGTCCTGGGCCGACGACCCCGCGAACGTGGGGCGCCGCGGCGCCGCGCAGGAGGCCTGGGTGAGCGCCATGGACACCTGGCAGGAGCTCGAGGTGCTCCAGGTCGGCCCCGCCGGCGCGGCGGGCGCGATCGAAGGCGGGCAGGGCCTCCGCGACGAGATCTACTCGTGGCCGACGGTCAACGCCTGCCGCGTGGACCAGGAGACCATCGAAGACGCGGCAGCCACGGCGGAGGGCCTCCGGGGTGAGCTGGTCAACGTGCGGGGCCTCGATGCCCTCGAGCGCTTGCTCTTCGCGGACACGCTCGCCAACGCCTGTCCTGCCAGCAGCCCGCTGAACCTCGACGGCACCTGGGACGTCGTCGCCGGCGAGCCCGGGGCCATCGCCTCGCGCCGGGCACGCTACGCCGCGTCCGCCGCGGCGCTCGTCCGCGAGCGCGCTGAGGAGCTCGAGGCGGCCTGGACCGGCGGCTTTCGCGACGCGCTCGCCACGGCCGGTGCGGGTTCGGAGACCTACGCCACCAGCCTCATCGCCCTCAACAGCGTGAGCGACGCGCTCTTCTACCTCGAAGGGTTGACCGTCAACATGAAGATCGCCGAGCCCGCGGGGCTCAGCGGCTGCGAGACCGCAGACACGTGCCCGGAAGCGCGCGAGAGCCTCTTCGCGAACCGTTCGCTCGCGAACATCCAGGCCAATCACCGCGGCTACGTCGCCGGCTACCGCGCCGGCGAGGGGCGCGGGCTCGACCAGCTCCTGCGGGACGTCGGCGCCTCGGACTTCGCCGACCGCATGGACGCGGCCCTTGCCGCCGCGGAGCCGGTGGTCGCCGGGCTGAGCGGGACGGTGGCGACGCTTCTCGACGCCGATCCGCAGGGCCTCGACCCGGTCTTCAACGCCCTCCAAGACGTCGTGCGACTTCAGCGCACGGAGCTCGTCAGCGTCTTCAATCTGCGCCTGCCGCAGAGCGTCGCCGCCGACAACGACTGAGCGCCATGGCCGCGGCCATGGGGAGCGCCGGCAGCGGCGACGTCGTGGCGCCCGGCGGCGCCTTCGGAGCGCTGTGGGACCGGGCCCAGGCGCCCGTGGATGCGGCGAGCCTCGTGGTCTTCCGCGTCGCCTTCGGTCTCCTCGGCGTGGCCAGCGCGGAGCGTTTCTTGCGCTTCGGCTGGGACGAGAAGCTCTTCGACGCGCCTCGCTTTCACTTCCGCTACTACGGCCTGTCCTGGGTCCCGACGCCCCCCGAGGGCGTGGTGACGCTGCTCTTTGCGGGACTTGCGGGCCTTGGCGCACTGGTCGCCTTCGGCCTCTTCACGCGCCTCGCGACGGCGCTCTTCGCGGGGCTCTTCATCTACGTCCAGCTCATCGACGTCACGACGTAACTGAACCACTACGTGCTCGTGAGCCTGCTGGCGCTCTGGATGAGCGTCATGCCCCTTGGGGCGCGAGGCAGCGTCGATGCCTGGCGCCGCGCACGCCGCGGCCTGCCGCCGCGTCCCCCGCTGCGCGCGTGGATGCTGTGGGCGCTCCGCTTTCAGGTGGGCGTCGTGTACGTGAACGCCGCGCTGGCCAAGGCCACGGGCGATTGGCTCCTACACGCGCAGCCCATGGGCATCTGGCTCTCCGCGCGCACGGACACGCCGCTCGTCGGCGGGCTCTTCGCCCACCACGAGACGGCCCTCGTGCTCGGCTGGGCGGGCTTTCTCTACGACCTGAGCATTCCGCTTTGGCTGAGCCTTCGCCGGACGCGGCTTCCGGCCTACGTGCTCCTGCTGGTCTTCCACGGCATGACGGCGGTGCTCTTCGACATCGGCATGTTCCCCTGGATCATGACCGCCGCCGCCACGGTCTTCTTTCCGCCCTCCTGGCCCCGGCGTTTCCTCGGCCGCGGCGACTGGATCGGGCCGGGTGTGGAGCGCGCCGCCGCGCCGCGCGCGAGCGCCGGGCGCCGCCGCGTCGCCTACGTGCTCGCGGCCGTCGTGCTCTTTCAGGTGCTCTGGCCCCTTCGCGCGCATGGCTACGGCGGCAACGTGCTCTGGCACGAGCAGGGCATGCGCTTCAGCTGGCGCGTGCTCTGCCGGGAGAAGAACGGGTCCCTTCGCTACCGCGTGCGTTGGGCCGGCAGCCAGCGGGAGCGCTTCGTCTTTCCCCAGCGCTACCTCACCGACCATCAGGAGCGAGAGATGGCCGCGCAACCGGACCTCATCCTCCAGCTGGCGCATCACGTCGCGGCGGATCACCGTGCGCGCGGCTTCGAGGACGTCGAGGTGCGCGCGGACGCCTGGGCGAGCCTCAACGGACGACGCATGGCGCGATTGATCGACCCGGACGTGGACCTCGCGCGCGAGGCCGACGGCCTTCACGAGGCCGGTTGGATCTTGCCGGCGCCAAGCGGCGCTCCAATCCGGCTACGGCGGCCCCCCAGGGCCGCGGAGGACGAGCGATGACACGGCTTGCGACTCTGGCCCTCGTCGCCTTCGGCGTACTGGCCCCGATGCGCCACGCGGGGGCGCAGGAGAACGCGCCGGAGGTGCCCGGAGAGGCCGGCGCGGAGCCCCCGGGCGCGCCGGAGGCGAACGAGCCTGGCGACGAGCCCCCGGGCGCGCCGGAGACGGACGACGGAGACTTCGAGCTCACGGACGACGACGAAGGGGCCTTCGAGCTCACGGACGACGACGAAGGGGCCTTCGAGCTCGACGACGAGCCCCGCGAGGACGAGCCGAGCCCCGGCGAGGCGGAAGGCGGCGACGAGCGCGAGATGGACGAGATGCGCGTCGACGTCGTGCCGCTCGTCGATCCGCGAAGCATCGGCGGGGGCGTGACGGTCATCGACGAGGCGCAGCTCGAGACGCTGAACTACGACGACCCGCACTCCGTGCTCCTCCAGGCGCCGGGGGTCTACGTGCGGGCCGAAGACGGCTTCGGGCTCCGGCCGAACATCGGCCTCCGTGGCACGGACCCGAACCGCAGCCGGAAGATCACGCTGCTCGAGGACGGCGTGCTCTTCGGACCCGCGCCCTACGCGGCGCCGGCGGCCTACTACTTCCCGCTCATGACGCGCATCACCGGCGTCGAAGTCTTCAAGGGGCCCGCGGCCACGCTCTTCGGCCCGCAGACCATTGGCGGCGCCATCGACTTCCGGACCCGGCAGGTGCCCGAGGGACGCGCGGGTCAGCTCGACCTGTCCTTCGGACGCTTTCGTTCGCAGAAGGCGCACCTCTGGTACGGCGCCTCGAATCGCTGGGGCGGGCTCATGGTCGAGGGCCTCCACGTGGGCACGCTCGGCTTCAAGGACATCGACGCCTCGAACCGCACCACGGGCTTTTCGCGCCAGGATTTCGTGGTCCGCGGCTTCGTTCGGTCCGACCCCACGGCGCGCGTGTACCACCGGCTCGAGCTACGTCTCGGCTTCGGTCGCGAGCGTTCCGACGAGACCTACCTCGGGCTCACGCGGGAGGACTTCGCCGCGGACCCGAACCGCCGCTACGTCTCGACGGCGCCGGACCGCATGAACTGGTGGCGGACGAGCGGCGTGCTCACCTGGACGCTGGGCATCGGGGAGAACACGACGCTCGTCACGGACCTCTACCGGCACGACTTCGAGCGGAGCTGGTTTCGGCTCAACCGCTTCGGCGTGACGCGCGGCGCGGACGCGAACGGAGACGGGGTGCCTGACGCCAACGACCAGGTCGGGCTCCGGGACATCGTGAACAGCCCGACGGGCGCGAACGCGGTGCGCCTCGCCGTGCTGCGGGGTGAGGAGGACTCGGACGAACTTCTCGGCCGCCCCTACTCCATCGACAACGACCGGCGCTTCTTTTCCCAGGGCGTGCAGAGCCGCTTGCGCACGACCTTCGCCACGGGCGCGGTCCGCCATGAGATCGACGCGGGCCTGCGCGTGCACATGGACCAGGTCGACCGGGTGCAGACCGAGTTCGGCTTCGACATGCGAAGCGGCACGCTCGTACGGCGCCCGGACGACACCACGCTCGTCACCGACAACCTGGACGAAGCGCTCGCCATCGCCGGCTACGCGGCCTGGAAGCTGGCCTGGCGCGGCCTCGAGGTCAGCCCGGGCCTGCGCACGGAGGTCATCCGGACCGAGCGCACCGACGACCTCGACCGCGGGAGCGATACGGATGCCACGGACACGGTGCTCCTGCCGGGGCTCGGCATCACCTACGCGCTGAGCGACCAGCTGCGGATCCTCGCCGGCGTGCATCGCGGCTTCTCGCCGGTGGCGCCGGGCCAGGACGAGGGCATCGACCCCGAGCTGAGCCTCAACTACGAGCTCGGCGCGCGCTACGTGGACCCGGAGAAGGGACGGCTCCTCGAGCTCGTCGGCTGGTTGAACGACTACTCGAACCTGCTCAGCCAATGCGCCTTCGCGCGCGGATGCGACGTGGAGGATCTGGACGAGCAGTTCGAGGGCGGGGACATCTTCATCTGGGGCCTCGAGGTCGCGGTTCAGTGGAGCTTCCCCCTCGGCGACGCGCTCCTCCTGCCCGTGCGCGCGACCTACAGCTACACGGACAGCCGCTTCCAGGAGGACTTCGTCTCGAACGACCCCACCATCGGAAGCGTGCAGGCCGGGGACCCGCTGCCCTTCCTTCCCCGGCACCAGGGCCAGCTTCAGCTCGGCCTCGAGCACGCGCGCTTCGGTCTGCGCACGGTGCTCACGTACGTGGGCGAGGTTCGCGAGCGAGCGGAGGGCGGGCCCGGCCTCACGGTCACCGACGACCTCGTGCTGCTCGACGCCGTACTCTGGGGCGACGTCAGCGAGGGCGTGCGCGCCTACCTCCGCTTCGAGAACCTCGCGAACCAGTCTCCGGTCGTGTCCACCTTGCCCTTCGGACCGCGGCCGCTGAAGCCCCTCACGGTGTGGGCCGGCGTGCGCGCGGACCTCGACTGAAGCCTCGCGACCCCGGGGAAGTCGCTTCGCGGGCTCAGCCTTGACGGCCCGGAGGCGGCCCGGGATACCGGGAGGGTGAGCGTCCCTCCGGATCGGCACCGCGACGGCTTTGACGTGCTTCCGGATCCTTGCGCGGTCATCGCGCAGGGGCGTGTCGTGTATGCCAACGCGGCCTGGGCGACGCTCCAGGGGCGCGACCCTTGCGGCGAGGCCATCGGCCGGGTCCTCCGGCGGGCCCCCGGGACCTTTCCCGATGCGGAGCCTCGGCGCCTCGAGCTTCAGGTGAGCCACGGCGACCGGGTCTTCGTCGACGTGCGCGCGGCGGACCTGCCC